>CAYNMD010000001.1:0-76622 GCA_964398485.1 uncultured Bdellovibrionales bacterium
ATTTTTTGTTCTTCCATGAATATCAATAACTTTTATCTTTTCTTTACTGAGTACGTTCTCGCGGAGTTTGGCGGTTTCCTCAATGTATTCTTTTCCCTGGGAGAGATAACGTTCCTGGATCTCCTTGGTGTTTTTATAATGTTCTGGTTCGAGATATTGAAAGCAGAGATCCTCAAGTTCACCTTTTATTTCACCAATACCAAGCCGATTGGCAATAGGGCCATAGATCTCAAAGGTTTCAAGTGCAATTCTTTTTTGTTTTTCTTGGGGAACATGTTCAAGAGTGCGCATGTTGTGGAGTCTGTCGGCGAGTTTGACTATCACAACACGGATATCTTGAGCCATAGCCAGGAACATGCGTCGCAAGTTTTCCAGATAGTACTCTTCTTTTGATTCACGAAGTTTGATTTTCCCAAGCTTAGTGATGCCTTGGACAATGGTGGCGACATCTTCACCAAATTTTTCACGAACCTGGTCGATGGTGATAGGGGTATCTTCAGGGACATCGTGCAGGAGGCCAGCCATAATAGTAGTGGCATCCATACCGGTCTCGGAAAGAATCTTGGCTGCATGAAGAGAGTGGGTAATGTAGGGGTCGCCAGAACGACGGAGTTGCCCAGCATGAGCTGCCTCAGCAAAAGCATAGGCTTCACGAATCCTCTTTTCGTCATCTCCTCGGAAGGGGAAACGGGCAGCCTTGATGACGTCGTTGATAGTAATAATATCCATATGGCCACTCTAGCAGGGGAAGGAGAAATTCGGCAACTATTGTTAGCTTTTCTGCATATCTATGTCGGTGAATTTAGTGCTTTCTTGACAAATGCAACTAAGTTGCTATCATGAATGTATGATTGATACCTGTCTTCAGAAGCTCGAATCCGGATTCTTTCGTCAGACAGAAACACGGAGGGTTATTTTGACTATTCTTCATGAAACTTCTGGACCACTTACACCGCCCGATATTTTGGCAGCCTGTCACCAGGCGGGGCGGAAAGCGAATAAAACAACAATCTATCGCGATCTTGAAGCGATGGAACACGCGGGTATTGTTCGTCGGGTAATGTTGAGTGATCGGGCACAGTATTTCGAGCTTACTGAGCGGGGGCATCATCATCACTTTGTCTGCACCCACTGTCACAAAATTCAGGATGTAACTATTAATGATGAGAATTTGGTACGTCAGGCAAGGCGGATGAGTGAGAAGCTAGAGTTTATGATTGCAGAACATGCAGTAGAGTTCTATGGCCTTTGCCGATCATGCCAGACAGCGAGAGAGTTTATTTAGTTAAAGTAATATCTATGTTTGGAAAATTCTTTGTGGCTCTTGTCGTGTTTGCTCTATTGATAGGAGGTATATCTTTTTGGTATGGTGCACGAGAGAGACAAGATGAGGTGGCACGCCAGGTAGATCAGTCTCTTAAAGTAGTAGCTACCTTTTACCCGCTCCAGGCTCTTGCTCAGGGGGTAGTAGGGGATTTGGGTACGGTGAACGCTATTGTCCCAGGAGGGGTTGAGCCGCATGATTTTGAGCCTACACCCAAGGATATCAAGGATCTCTATTCAGCCAATTTGGTTATCATCAATGGTGCAGGGATGGATCCTTGGGCTGAGAAGTTGGTACCGGAACTTCAGCAAAAAGGGGTGGCAGTTTTGGTGTTGGCACAATCGGTTGATTTGCTTTCTGGTGAGGCTCATCATCACGAAACTCCTGATGGCAAGATGCACCAAGAAGATAAGTCTGTTGTCGAGGAAGACCACGAAGCACTCGATAATCATGAGGGTCAAAAAGAAGGAGAGAGTTTTGATCCTCACTTCTGGTTGGATCCGGTAATCGCGGGTACATTGGTACGGTCCATGACACAGATGCTGATAGCGGCGTATCCCGATAAGCAGACAATGCTTATGACACAAAGTGAGGCAATGCTTGAAAAGCTGCGCGGTATTGATGAGGCGTATCGTATTGGGCTTGCGAGTTGCAGTCATGACGAAGCGGTGACTTCACACAACGCTTTTGCTTACCTCGCCAAACGTTATGGCTTTGAGACGCATGCCCTCTCCGGATTATCACCAGAATCTGAGCCATCAGCTAAACGCTTGGCTGAGATTGCAAGTGAGGTGAAGGAAGAGGGTATCAAGTATATTTTCTTTGAAACGCTGGTAAACCCCAAGCTTTCTGAAACACTCGCTCGCGAGGTGGGTGCCGAAACACTGGTTTTTAATCCTATCGAAGGGCTAACAGCCAAAGAGTCTTCCCAGGGAATGAATTATTTTTCCCTGATGGAGACTAATTTGGCAGCACTCCGAAAAGCGCTAGAATGTAGGTAATGACTCATTCACTGATTCAGGTTGATTCACTTTCATTTAGCTACCAATCAGAGCTCGTAATTGATGGAGTGAGTTTTGAGGTGGCTCCAGGGGATTACATTGGTCTTGTTGGGCCAAATGGGAGTGGTAAGTCTACTTTGGTGAAGCTTATCTTAGGTCTGCTCCCTGCTCAAAAGGGGGAAGTAACACTTTTTGGTGTTCCTCAGGCAGATTTTCGCGATTGGGGTAAGATTGGTTATGTTCCACAATATGTGTTTCGGAATGACCGAAATTTCCCAGCCACCGTTCGTGAAGTTGTTGAGAGTGGTCACATGGGTAGGGCGCCGCTCTGGTGTCAGTTTGGAATTGGGAAATGTCATTCACTCGAAGAGCCACTTGCTCTCACTGGAACAACGCATCTCTTGGACCGACGCATTGGAGAACTTTCTGGAGGGGAGCGACAGAGAGTATTTATTGCCAGGGCACTCGTTTCCAAGCCAGAGCTTTTAATTCTCGATGAGCCAACCACTGGAGTTGATCAGGCGGCTCAGACAGATTTTTATGCTCTGTTGAAGCGGCTTAATGAAGAGCATGGTCTCACTATTCTCCTTATCTCTCATGATCTTGAGGTGGTAGCACACGAAACAAAGACGGCTCTTTGTCTCAATCGAAGTTTGGTATATACTGGCCCATCCCCAGCTCTTCATGATGAAGCAGTACTCTATAAACTCTTTGGTGACAGAATTCATCATCACTAAATTATGCTGCTTGATTTCTTTCAGTATGAATTTTTGACAAGAGCGCTCCTTGCCGGGGTGCTTATCGGATTTTTGGCACCGCTGGTAGGTCTTTTTTTGGTGGTAAGACGGTTTTCTCTTTTGGCAGATACGTTATCTCATGTGTCACTCTTGGGAGTGGCGGTAGCATTATTTTTCAAGTTACCACTTTTCTTGGGAGCTCTATTGGGATCACTTCTCGGTGGTATGGGGATGGAGTGGCTTAGGCGATCGGGCCGAGTCATGAATGAAGCAGTACTAGCACTCTTTCTTTCGGGGAGTTTGGCTGCAGCACTCGTGTTTCTGGCCTCAGTTCAGGGAGTTAACCTAAGTCTTTTTTCATATCTTTTTGGGAGCATCACAACGGTTTCATCGATTGATTTATGGTGGCTTTTGGTACTCGTATTGGTGATTGTTCTTTTCATGGTAGTAGCTTATCGAAAACTTTTTCTTATTGCCCTTGATGAAGATCTGGCCAAAGTAGATGGCGTATCAGTCGATTGGTATAATTTCCTCTTTATTTTACTTGCTTCCCTCGTGGTGGCAGCAGCTTTCCCTATTGTAGGAGTGCTACTCATTGGAGCACTTATGATTGTGCCAGTTCTCACCGCCATGCAGTGGCGACTGTCATTTCGACAGACCATGATTTTGGCAGTAATGCTCGCCGAGCTCTCCGTAGTCTCTGGATTTATTCTTTCTTACCAATTTAGTCTCCCAAGCGGGGCAACTATTGTACTTGCAGCTATCGGATTTTTTATCCTTTCTTTTATCTGGAACTCGTATATTTTGCCTTATATAAGGGTAAAATAGCTATTTTGTAGCTATTGCCAAAAATCATTTTTTCGTGTATAATAGTGGCAAACAAATGAGCATACTGCGATAGTTTCAATGGATGCTTTTTTGTTTCACTTGGTCCCTCAACAATTTGAAATAAGGAGTAGTGATGACAATCGTCCAACAGACGACGGTGTCGCTTCGGAATGATCTTCCGAAGAACGTTCAGTGGAGCGGACTATCGCTTCAATCCAATGTCGATATGGTGTTCTGGATCGAAAGGTGTTCGGAGCAAGGAACCAATCGCATCGTGCAGGCGGTGCTCGTCAGGCCTGGTCTCAGGTTGCCGCTTCAGCCGCTTTGCGATTTCGATCTCGAAATCCTCGGGAACGACTGCGTGAGGCTCGAAACCCTGGGTCGCGAGATGGTTGTCGTTGGCAACCATGTTCGGAGCATCTCGGCTGTTGCGGAACCGACCCAGGTCAAATTCCTGATCGACATCGCTGGCTCGGAGATCGGCTTTGTCGGAGTGACCGGCATCATGGGTCGCTGGGACTGGCTGGTCAATCCAGCAGAATCCGAGGGGGCCATCTACGTTCAGTCTGCCCCTATCAGTCAGGTGTTGGCTCAGGCTGCAGCTTGATTCATCCGGACTCTTGAAACGGCGGGGAGTGCACAGTGTGCGCCCCGCCGTCAATCATTTTTATACAATATTTGATCAATTTGATTTTCCGAGAATCCTCATACTAGAGTGCTGTTTCGGGGTGGTAAACCTCGAAAATTTCAGGTCACTCTAGTAGATCGGAGGGTTGCATGTTGATTACCAACGACGAAGTGGTGACAAGTCCTCCGGATTATCGACTCTTTGAACATATCAGTCTTCAGATAGAGCTCAGAGATGTCACCGAAGGAGTGCTCACGCCTAATTCGTACTGTGTGGTCTGGATAGCGCTTGGTACTATCTTGAATCCAGCACAGATCGAGTGCGCCACCAATAGTTTTCCGGTAGTGCGTATCCCAGATTATGCTCAGGTGTGGTCAATCTGGGAAAGGATAAACCATTTGCCTCGTGCCTGGAGTTATGGTGAACTCCTGCTCCGCTATTTTCGACATCAACTGGGTCTCCAGCTTGATTTCAAGATAAAGCATGGCAAGATGCTCGCGGTGAGAGTCAGTCTTGGAGCAGACCTTGCGAGCTTTACTCGATTACCAGCTGGATTTGACTATCTTGAATACTTTGGTGAGGTGAACAAACTCAAGGATTGAAAACGGCGGGGAGCGCAGAGCGCACCTCGCCGTAGATAATTTTTTAAGAGAGAGTTACTTACCGAGTTTGTGCGGATTATGATTGGGACAGGTTTTATCGCTGCACCGTTCTGGAATCGTTTTGGTACCTTCCATCATAAGCGCACCGCACTGCTTTCCATCTTTATCATCGCGCTTATAAGTACAGAGGCTGCCCGTCGGCTTGGCTTTAATGGCGTGCTTACAGTCAGGGTAATTGGAGCAGCTGTAGAAGATTCCAAAGCGGCCACGACGTTCCGCCATTTCACCTTTATTGCAGACGGGACACTTTACACCAGTCGTTACCTGCGGAGCATTTTCATCCTTTTTGATAAATTTGCATTTTGGATAATTGTTGCAGGCAACAAATGATCCGAATCGTCCGCTGCGCTCGACGAGTTCGCCCTTGCCACACTGAGGGCAGGTTTCACCAGTTCCTTTTGGTCCCTCAACTACTGTTCCTTCGAGAGTGAGCGCTCCTGTGCAATCAGGAAATTTGGAACAGCTATAAAATTTACCACTGCGGCCAAGCTTGATAATCATACTACTTCCGCACACTGGACACTTCATGGTGTCTGGTGCTGGACCGAGGTTGGACATTTTTTCGAGTTTTTCTTTACTCTTTACTTCTTTCGTAAATGGCCCGTAGAAGTTTTTGAGTGTTTTTTCGTATTCTCGTTTGCCCTCGGCGATTTCATCGAGCTCATCTTCCATTTCAGCAGTAAATGTATCCGAAACAAAACGCTCGAAATGAGCAGAAAGAAAATCATCTACTACCTCACCGGTTTCAGTAGGAATAAGGGTACGGCCATCTTTGACGACATAATCACGGGCTTGGATAGTCTGGATAATCGCTGCGTAGGTTGATGGGCGACCGATCCCACGCTTCTCCAGTTCCTTGACGAGCCCTGCTTCGGTATAACGTTTGGGTGGCTCAGTCCATTTTTCTTCACTGGTCATATCGAGGAGCGTCAGCGCCTCACCAACGGTTACCTTGGGAAGTTCGGTATCTTCACCACGGGCAGTGATATCTTCGGTGAGCCAACCAGGGAAAACGACGATTGAACCAGTAACAGCGAAAGATGGCACTGTTGTATCTTCAGCTTCGGCAACAATTTTGGTACGGATGAGTTCGGCATCGGCCATTTGCGAACTTATGGCACGAGTGCGAATCAGGGCGTAGAGGCGCTTCTCTTCATCGGTCCGACCATAGATTTTGGTATCAATATGAGTTGGTCTGATAGCCTCATGAGCCTCCTGGGCATTTTTACTTTTGGTCTTGAACGTGCGAGGCACAGCATATTTCTCGCCATATTGTTTTGAAATGAGAGCAAGAATACTGCTGGCAGCATCTTTACTCAAATTGGTTGAGTCGGTACGCATGTAGGTGATGTAACCAGCCTCGTAGAGTTTCTGGGCGATTTTCATGGTACGACTGGGCGCAAAGCCAAGACGTGAACTGGCTGCCTGCTGGAGGGTAGAAGTAGTAAAGGGTGGATAGGGACTGCGTTTTCCGGGAGTCTCTTTGACATCAGCTACTTTCCAATGAGTTTTTTTGGATCGTTCTATGAGTGCTGCTGCCTCTTGTTGAACGGTGGCCTCATCCTTTTTTGGGCGAGGTTCAGTAGTATGGGTAAGGGTCAACTGAGCTTTGTGATCATTTTGAAATTGTCCAGTGAAGAGGAAGAAAATTTCAGGAATGAAAGCGCGAATCTCTTTTTCTCGCTCTACCAAAATATGGAGAGCGGGTGACTGGACGCGGCCAGCCGAAAGTCCATAGCGGAGTTTTTTCCAGATGAGACCGGAGAGATCGTAGCCGACAAGACGATCAAGTACGCGCCTCGCTTCTTGAGCCTTACGGAGATTGATATCGAGCGGTCTCGGATGCTGGATGGCTTCTTTGATGGCCGCTGGAGTGATCTCATAAAAGAGTACTCGCGAAGGCTTCTTTAGCTTGGCCGTCTCTGCCACGTGCCAAGCAATCGCTTCTCCCTCACGGTCGGGGTCAGTAGCCAGGAGAACCTCTTTACTTTTTTTGGCGAGTCGACTAATTTCTTCAACGATGTGTTCTTTGCCGGGTGAAATCACGTAGTTTGGTTTGAAGCCGTTTTTGATGTCGATAGCTGATTTATTGCTTTTGGGAAGGTCTCGAACATGACCAACCGAAGCCACAACTTTGTATTCGCCATCCAAGTATTTTTCAATGGTCTTGGCTTTGGAGGGGGATTCGACAATGAGAAGTTTCATAATAGAGTCGGCAAAAACAGAAAACGATCAAAACGAAATTATTATTTGATGCGGATGTATTGCATGTTACCAATATTTTTGATGAGTCCGCGCATTTCGAGTTTTGTGAGTAAGGCAGAACCCCTGGTCGTTTCTAGTCTAGAGACTTCTAACACCTTGTCAATGTGGAGCGGGTCACGTGAGAGGCAGTTAATAATTTTTTGCTCTTCTTCATTGAGATGAGTGAGTGGAGTGCTTGCTGTCTCAGCTTGAGATGGGAACGCTTCCAACTGTAGCTCATTCAAAATATCTTGTACACCAGTGACGAGTTTGGCCCCTTGCTTCAGGAGATTGTTGGAACCAGTGGCGAGTGGTGAAAAAATTGATCCAGGGACGGCGAATACTTCCCGATTGAAATCGAGAGCGAGTCTGGCGGTGATGAGGCTGCCACTCTCTTCTTTGGCTTCGATAACCACGGTACCCAAAGTCATTCCGGCGATGATTCGATTGCGGGCAGGAAAGGTGCCAGTCGTTGGTGGTGTTCCAGGAGCGTATTCGGAGATGAGGGTACCATGCTGCAAAATCGAATGAGCGAGACGGAGATGACTTTGCGGAGCAAGAGAGGCATCATCAATACCACCACCGAGGATAGCGACAGTGGGCATTTCGGCCAGGAGTGCTCCTTCGTGAGCGAGAGAATCAATACCAAAAGCGAGACCCGAGATAATGGTGATGCCAGCACGTGAGAGCTCACGACTGAGTTCTTCGGCCACTTGTTTCCCATACGGCGAGTAGTCGCGTGAACCAACGATAGCGATGCAGGGCTTTTCATTCCATTGTTTCCAGTGACCACGCAGGTAGAGGAGAGCCGGTGGACTCGGTATTTCTTGAAGGAGAATGGGGTAATCGGGATCAGTAAAGGGGAGGAGGGTAATATCAGCTGCTGCTAGCTTTTGTTTTTCTTCCTCACAATCGATAGTGTGTCGCTTGGTGTCGATACCGGTAGGGTTAAAGCGACTGGCAAATTTTATGTCCTCCCACTCAGTTTCGCTGGCTTCCCAGGCGACTTTGGCCGATCCAAAGTGAGCCACTGCCTCTCGAAGAGTTTTGCTACCGCAGCCAGGGAGAGAATTGAGGAGATGAAAGTAAAAGGCTTCATTCATATAGAGAGAGGTCCGAAATGACCCCCATTCTAAGTGAAACAGGGTTTTCGTGCAAATGAGACACATTTGACTCTTTCTCGCCTTCTCGCTAGGCTACCCTCAAGTTTGGCTGGAGTCCCTAGCTGAACAATGTTTTGAAACTGGAGCAAGTGATGCAATTAGTGACACCTGTTGCCTCTTTGTTTCAATTGAAGCAAGAAGACGATCGTTTTTACGCAGACAATGATGATAACTATCGGCGATACGAAAGAGTTCTTCGTTCCTATTGCCGCATGGCATGGTTTTATCACCGCTGTGACTACTGTCGTGAGTCGATAAATCCAGGCGACTTCTATCAAGCTTGGGTGCATGTTTCCCACCCACCGAAAAAAGTGCCTGGTAAGAGAAGAAAAAGGCGTCTGTGGGTTGAGAAAAAGCATGATCCTGAGTGTCCTGATGAGCTCCGCAGAATGGAGGAAGAGATGTATCAGCAATGGGAGCGCGAAGATCAAGCTAGACGGGATGCAGAGCGGAAATCAGCGTAGTGCGCTGACACGGGCTCGGGGCTCTTCGCAAAGAGACTCGGGCCCAAAACATTTTGTATACTAAATTTATGAAACAAACCAAACAATACTGGCTCATGAAAAGTGAGCCAGATGAGTATTCGATTGATGATCTCGCACGTGATAAACAATCGCCTTGGTTTGGGGTACGCAATTATCAGGCGAGAAATTTTATGCGAGATACGATGCGAGTGGGGGATGAAGTACTCTTTTATCACTCGAGTTGTCCAGAGCCGGGAGTAGTGGGTCTCGCTCAAGTAGCGAGTGCACCCTATCCTGATGAGACTCAGTTTGACCAGAAAAGCCCGTACTATGATCCCAAAGCCACCAAAGAGAGTCCACGTTGGACGTTGGTAGAGGTAAAATTTGTCAGAAAATTCAAACGGACTGTCTCACTATTGGTACTTCGTCAAGAAAAATCTCTGAAAAATCTCGTCATCCTTCGACCAGGCAATCGTCTTTCGATTACCCCAGTCACGTTAGCCGAATATACGATGATTACTCGCCTCGGCGAGAAGAACTAAATGAATTTTTATAGGTGAGCTTCAGTAGAAGTATCAAGCCATTCATCACTTGCCCGGTGAAATTCTTTGGTGGCGGCATCAATTTTTGATTGTAATTCTACAGGGATAGGTTGGCCAGACATGACTATTCGATCAGCTTGGTCTTGGAGCTCAGTGAGAGCCTGCTCAGCTTGGAGATATTCCTCTCTCGCGACGGAGACAATGCTGTGTTCATACTTCATTCCGGTTGGTTGTTCAATCATAGGCTTTTGTCTCAGAAATAAGGTATATCGAAATTACTTGGGTGTAACGACATTTTTACATTGGCCCAGGGCGTAGCATTCGATATTATCGATTGTGGTGGAGAGAATGCGTTCGAGTGCTTCTTTGGAATAGAAGGCAATGTGTGGAGTGTAGACGACATTATCTCGACCGAGAAGGGCGTGGTCCTTGGCGAGCATCTGCAGTTCTGGTGCGCCATCTTGTTTGTTGAGGAGCTCCTTCTCTTCTCGGACAAGTAGTTCGCCTTCGAGGACATCGATGCCTACTCCAGCGAGTATGCCTTGGTCGAGTCCCATCATGAGAGCATCGGTTTCGACGAGTTCACCGCGGGCCGTATTGATGAGAATGGTGCCGGGCTTCATGAGATTGATATTGTGTTGATTGATGAGGTGGTGAGTCTCTTTGGTGTAGGGAGTGTGCAGAGAAATAATATCTGATGATTCGAGGAGTTTGTGCAGCGGCACATACTGGAAGTCGAGCACTTCGGAGAGAAATTGATTCGGAAAAGCATCGTAGGCGAGTACCTTCATACCAAAGCCTTTGGCAATTTTGATCACATGGAGGCCAATTTTGCCAGCGCCGACGACTCCGAGTGTCTTGCCTTTGAGATCAAATCCGCGCAGTCCTTCGATAGCAAAGTCACCGGCGAGTCTTCTCACGTGAGACTTGTGCACATTTCGGGAGAGTGCCAGGATGAGGGCAAAGGTGTGTTCGGCTACCGTATTTTCTCCATACGAAGGAACATTGGAAACGAGGATAGCACGTTCTTTGGCAGCTTCGAGATCGATATGATCAAAGCCGGTAGAACGGGTGACGATGAGTTTGAGTTTGGGGAGGGCGTGGATGACTTCCGCGGTAACCTTACTGTAAATAAAGACAGAGAGGACTTCGCACTCGGCGAGTGAGGCGAGGTCTTTTTCTTCGATCGTACGATCAAAGAAAAAAAGCTGATGTCCTGCAAACCGTTCTTTGAGGGTTTCTTCTTCCCACTTTTGGATTTCAAAAAAGGCGAGCTGCATAAGCAAACTTTGAATCAGTTATCTCCTCCTAGTATACCCCGGAGAAGAGAGTGATTCAATTATTTGTTTTTTGTCCCTGTAGTTTTTTGATTGCGGAGGCCGTGACGAATAATCCATTCGGTAGCTGGCGAAAGTCCTTCTTTTTTCCATGCTGCGATAATAGCCTGAGCAAATGATGGATCTTCTTTCATGAGGTCATTGAGGTTGTTGCCGACTGACTTTTGGACAAACCGGTCTTCATCATGACGAAGGTTGGAGAGGATGTTTTGATAGAGTTCTGGATAGTGGAGTGCTACGAGTAATTTTTTGGCCCAAGGGAGTTTGGGTCTCAGTCCTTCGCTGGCAAGTCTTCGTACGTGGACGCTGTCATCTTGGCTCCAACGGAGCATGAGTCGCATAGTTTTTTGTGGTTCATTTGCTAGAAGTGGACGAATAGCAAATTCGCCCGTGTAGCGTTGGGTAAGTTCATAAATAAATTGACTAGAGATACTCCAATGATCAGCGCCATGCTGTTCCACGTATCGGCCGAGAGGAGCAAGCCACCAACCATAGAGAAACATACCGTTTGATTCGGCAAGCTTTGGTCCCAAAAGAGAGGTGAAGAGCTGGAGATGTTCATCATACGTACCGGGGAGATGATGATGGAAAGCAGCAGCGTAGGCGTCGAGTCTTTCGCTATAACTTTTCCCGCGTAGAGTCCGTCTCAGCTCGGTGAGAAATTCCTCGGACGCAAAATCAGGCGTGAGAGCTGTTAGTTTTTCGGCGATGAGTTTGGCACAGGTGAGACCATAGTAGTCTTTGATTTTCTTGGCCATAGAGTTTCTTGTTTTTCTTACTCTACCATACAAAAAACCGCTTCTCCCAGGGGAAGCGGTTTTTGAATTTTATCGCACTACCAAAGTTGCTTCCTCGAGTGGGCGTCGTACCTTTGGTCTTTTGGTCCATTCATCAGCTGGGCTGCGGTACCCAAGAGCGAGCAGGGTCGTAGCAGTAAGGTGCTGGTCACCGAGACCCAGGATGGTATCAACGGCCTGAGGATCAAATCCCTCCATGGCAGCATTATCAATTCCAAGGAGAGAAGCAGTTCCCATCATAATGCCGAGAGGGATGTAGGTTTGGCAAGCAATCCAGCGATCGAGTGAGGTATCATCTTTTGAAGCGATGACCCCGTCAAGCATTTGACGAAAACCAGTGAGTGATTCTACTGGTTGTCCTTGAATTTTGGCCGTCCGGTCAATACGTTCAGCGGCTATCGATTGTCTTACATCGGTGCGACGAGCGATGACAATGAGATGAGAGGCTTCGGTCACTCGCGGTTGACCATAGCTTGCTTCCTGAATAGCTTGGCGGAGCGCTTGATTTTCGACCACAATAAATTTCCAGGCTTCGAGACCAAAACTTGATGGAGCGAGTCGTCCGCTTTCGAGGATAGTTTCGAGATCAGTGGGGCTGATCTTTTTGGTTGGATCAAATGACTGCACGGCAGCACGCCAGTGTAGGGCGTCTAGGATATCCTTTGGTTGCATAGGGGAGTATACTTATGATATAAATGGGGTCTATGCTTCGACATGCATAGTACTATATTTAGTATAGTGTTATGAAAACGAGTCGTCAAGGAAAAGATGAGGAGGTAGTGATGACTTCTGGAGGGAGGTGTCCTAAGCGTGCCCTAAAAATTTTTGGTGACTTCCAGACACTCTCTATTGTTGAGGTACTTGGTCAGGGCGAACTCCGATACTGCGCTCTTCAAAGAGCACTTGGTGATATGAACCCAGTGACACTTACCAAGAGGCTCAAAATGCTCGAAGGCGAAGGGATTATTGGACGACGGACGGAGGCAATGGATAAACTCTCAGTTTCTTATTACTTGGAGGAGAAGGGGAAGCGGATGCTCCCGATACTCCGAAATATGAGGGATTTTGCGATGCAGTATCTCTAAAAAGGGGTGTTTGGGCGCTAGAGAGGTTGCTCCACTTGATTCTTTTTTGAGGATATTGTAGCATTCAGGGTGCTTTTTAACGGGCGATTAGCTCAGGTGGTTAGAGCGCGTCACTGATAATGACGAGGTCCCAAGTTCGAGTCTTGGATCGCCCACATCTGGAAGGCAGCGTCCAGAAAGTATATACAGCGGGGTAGAGCAGTCTGGCAGCTCGTCTGGCTCATAACCAGAAGGTCGGTGGTTCAAATCCACCCCCCGCAACAAACTTCGCATTCAGCAGGTGACAGATACTGAGGCATCTTCTCTTGCTTGGCTAAGTTGGGTATAATTTGCCAGGGTAGCTCAGTTGGTTAGAGCACGGGACTCATAAGCCCGGGGTCGAGAGTTCGAATCTCTCCCCTGGTACTGGGCGAAAATTGAATATCACGGGGGCGTACCCACCCGAACGACTGAGAGCCGTTCAGTCGGGCGGGGCTCAGCTGGCTATGTACACTGTTTATGTTTTACAAGATAATCGGGGAAGGTTATACAAGGGCATGACCAATAACCTGGTTCGACGACTTGCAGAACATAAAGGGGGTACAACAAAAACTACGCGTTCTATGAAGGATCTGCGTGTTGTATACTCCGAAGAGCATCCCGACAGAGTGTCAGCAAGAAAGCGAGAGATGTATTTAAAGTCTGCTGCTGGGAGGAGGTTTTTGAAGAAAATTTTATATACGGGGGCGTAGCTCAGCTGGTTAGAGCGACTGCCTGTCACGCAGTAGGTCGCCGGTTCGAGTCCGGTCGTCCCCGCCATTCGGGATAAGCAGGTACATTAGTATCTGTTTTTCCTTTTGTAGAAGCCTCAAACACCGGTTCGAGGGTACTCTTTTTCACCATGAGACTCTCCTCACTTTTACCAATCAGTAAAAAGATTCTATACTATTAAAAACTAATAATTTCAACTATGGAACATAAACAAAGAGGTGCATTATATGTTGGCTTAGGTCTAGTTCTCATCTTTGGGCTAACCCTAGCTGTTACTTTTTATCTTGATCGGACGACTCCTTCTGAGACATCTACTAATAGCCAGAATCTTCCTCAATCAAAAGAAGGGCCTCGAGAGAGCAATCCTTGGATGAGTTTTGATAGCAAAAAAGACACGGGTCTAGCTTTAGGCGTGCAATTCAATTATCCAGCGGCTTGGCTTCAGAATGGGAGTCGCGATAGCGGTACCGTTTCAGTTGTCCCATTTTTTGATAAAGACAAATACTCAAAGAAATGTGAGACCGTAAGTAATGGATCTGTAAACTGTCCTGAGACGGGGTTAGTGGCACAAATTATTGTAAGCAACTCCTCTTACGCTGCTCCAAAGACTACTTACAAAGATCAGAAAAATGAAAAAATTACTATCGGTGGACAAGTGGGTGTTAAAATTTCAGGCGTAGTAAAATCAGAAAGTCTCAGCCATGTTGCTTCGGTAGGGAAAAAAGAAACTCGAGTAATTGTCATGGGATTAGACAACCAGCAATATGAGTTTGTTATGATTACTGAAAACTCTGCACAAGATGAAATTTTCAATGAAATTATCAAAACTACAACGTTTGGAAATAAGTAAAAGAATGGGGGGCGCCTAAAAATATCTCAGGCACCCCCCTGTCGTCACATCTCTGCTGCCGTGGTTTACTGCGTGTTGGTTGAGGCGTAGTACGCGTTGCAACCGACAGCGTACTCGTTCAGCGTGAGACCTTCCATGAGTACGAGGCCTAGCTCAGCAACCGTACTGGCGCTGCTGCCGTTGTAGGACACCTGAAAATGAAGGTGTGTACCGGTTGAACTCCCTCCGGTACTACCAACCGTTCCCAGTTGATCCCCCTGGTTCACTGCCCCAGAAGTTATGAGGCTTTGAGCTGTCATGTGGCCATAAAGAGTCTTGTAGCCATTGCCATGGTTGACCCTTACCCAATGACCGTAGCCAGATGCGTCGTAACCGTAGTCACCGGTATCGACCGTACCACTTGCCGCAGCATAGATCGGCACATTGCTCTCCGAGCCATTCTGTTGGGAATAGTCGTCGAAGTCGAGCGAATAGTATCCGCTACCCGTATGGTAGGTATCGGTACCCCCGCCACAGAACACGGTACCGCCAGCTTGAACTGTCAACAGCCAGTTCTTTCCACCAGGCAGAGGAAGTTTCATAGCCAGAAGACTGCGGACCGGCCAGACATTCCTTGACACTGATTTGTTTTCGGCTGCCTTGTGACCAGCAGCAACACCAGAGGACCATGCCTTGGTGGGCGTACCCACCACTGTGGTCGATGACCACCGCGTACTTGTTGTATTGGTGAATGGGTGCCCAGTAGTCAGAGCTGGATTCAAGTTCTCGATATCCAACAAACTTCTCAGGTCAACGATGTTGGGAAGACGCCAGTCGGTGTAACCGAAGTTGGCATTACTGCCCGTATTCATGTTGGCCACATAGTCCAAGGCCTGTTGCCAAGTGCCGCCGGAAAGACTGGAATTCTCCGTCCACATGAGACCAGTGAATCGATCAGTCACCGTGCCATTGCCATGGTTGATGAACCGAGATACAGGCGGGGTAACGCCAACTTCTAGGTCACCGTCATCTCGGGTGGCATAGCTCGTTGACTGACCAGTCTTTTGAAGGGTTATCTTCCCTCCACTTCCTGTCCTTACTGGCCACACATACCGTGTGCCCGCCTTACTGCCCGTTGCGAGACCTCCTGTTTCAAATTGGGCAAGCCATGCACCGCCACCTGGACTACTTGCCCAGCCCGAGAAGGTGGTGGTGGAGGTGTAGTAATAGATAGTAGATCCGGACTGAACATTCGTAAATGGATGTCCACTAGTGATTGCGGGACCTGTACTTTCATGATTCACGAGACTTAGCAACTCAACCACATTCGGGAGTCGCCAGTCGGTGTAACCGAAGTTGGCATAGGTTCCTGCATTCATGCCCGCCACATAGTCAAGCGCCTGCTGCCAAGTTTTCGTGCCTGCAGGAAGGTTGGCACTCTGTGACCACATGAGGCCAGTCATGTTGTCCGTGACCGTGCCGTTCCCATGGCTCGTGAAGCGAGGGCTTACCAAGGGGACGCCAGCCAGGGTGGCGCCGTCGTGTCCGGTACCGGCGCAAGCAATGGATGACCCATATGCGTCGTAACAGGAAGTCTGGCCGGTTCTTGGCAGTTCCACTGCCCAAGATGAGATCATCAAGCAGGCAAGAAACCAGCCGATGACAAGGGTGCCGATACGATTTCTCATCGATTACTCCAAAAGTTAACAAAACCATAAAACACTAAACTGGTTAAGGTAGCTGCTCTATAGGAGGTCTCCCAAGTTGTTAATGAGCATAATTATCCTGGTGTCTTTTGATCGTTTTGTCAATAATACAACAAATAGTATCCTTGTTATTGTACAGACAATATGTTCTAACTTCGTCCCAGCATCCCCGCCATTATGTTTACACTTCAAAAAAGAATACTATTCGTTATCCTTTTCTTGTTTTCTACCGGGATTTTTTTATACATTCTTAACAAGGAAAGAGTTCCTCAAAATCCAGAAAGTATCAGCGAGGAATTGCCAATAACACAATCAACAACAGATCTAGGAGACCTCTATAAAGACTGGGTGACTTATCAGAATAGGCAGTTAGGATTTCAAACTCTTATCCCAGATAAGAGCCCTCTCACGGAAGAACTGGATGAAAACTTTATATATTTCCCCTTCGATGATAAAGAAATCCCTAGCTTAGGTAATTTTAGAAGTTCAGTCACAATTGGGATTGCTCAAGGAAATTTTATCAATCGAGGTACACGATATAACCCAAACGAAACAGCCACTAGTAAATATCTAGGTGAAATAAATGGTTTAAAGGCTTATGAAATTATCCATGAAACAGATACTGGCGAAATCGAAGGGATGTTGACTATGTTTATTGGACCTACTTTTGACTACTACATAGACATGTCTGGTGGGGAATTTCCAAAAACATATACACCAGAGGAACAAACAGCCTATCGCATAGTAGTTAAAAACTTTAGACTTATCCCTTGAATTCAAAAGATTGGGAGTTAATAAACCATGTTCTAACTTCGTCTCAACATGTCTAAAAAACTTGTATAATATACAAAGTCCAATAGTTAAAAACTCATACGTATGCCAACAATAAACCCCTACATTAACTTCAATGGTAATGCCGAAGAGGCGTTCAAGTTTTATCAATCTGTTTTTGGTGGAGAGTTTGCCGAGGTTATCCGCTTTAAAGATATCGCGAGTGCCGAGTTTCCCGTACCTGAAAAAGAGGCGGATAAAATAATGCGTATCGCTCTTCCTATTGGTGGTAATGTTTTGATTGCTAACGATGTACCCGAAGCGATGGGACGGGTCAACGAAAACGAAAACCGCTCAAAAATTGCTGTTGTGACAGAGAGCCAAGAAGAGGCTGATAGAATCTTTAGTGGTCTTTCGGTAGGGGGAACAGTAGAAATGCCTATGACGGCAAGTCCTTGGGGAACCTCTTTTGCTATGTTCCGGGACAAGTATGGGATCGAATGGACTGTAGAATTCGCTGCCAAAAAATAATTGATGGAGCAAATGTTTCATTTGATCCCGCTTGTTTATTGCTGAAGTATGCTCAAAATTATTTCTCTCAATCTCGAACGATCGAAACACCTCCATCTCAACCTCCCATTTTTTCAACGAGAAAATCCTGATGTGCTCTGTCTCCAAGAAGTATTGGAAGCCGATATCGACCGTATCGCCCAAGAAACAGGCCTGGGGCATCATCTTTGGCTGCGGGATATATTGACCGATGCGCCGGCTAATAGCGATGGCAAAACTGGATACTCTGGCCCAGCTCTATTTGCTCGTAGTCCCTTTATTGCTTCCGGGAGCGAGTATTACTATATGCCCCAAAACGGTATTCAGCTTGAGCGAGAGTCCGAGTTTTATTCGGAGACTAACGCTCATGGTATCGTCTGGGCTACGGTGGAGAAAGGGGATGAGCAGTACACCTTGGTAACCACTCATTTTACTTGGTCAGAAGATGGTAGAGCTACTGAGAAACAAAAATCTGATTTTGAACATTTGAAAAAAATTTTGGATACGCTCCCGCCGCATATTTTGACGGGCGATCTCAATGCTCCTCGTGGTTTTGGTATATGGGAAAAATTTGTTGCTTATTATGGTAGAGACTATATCCCACAAGGAATCACCTCTACTATCGACCCCAATCTTCATCGAGTGAAAAATCTCCAGTTGGTGGTGGATGGCATATTTGCTCACCCGATGTATCATGTCGATGAAGTAGCCATGGTTGAAGGAGTGAGTGATCACAAAGCGCTCGTCGCTTCTATCACACAGCATTGAGCAGCGTAGATAATTTTTTTTGGCGGGAATGTCTGTATAAAAAAGAAAACGGGCACTGTTCGTTGAACAGTGCCCGGGCGGGTCAGGTGTGACCCTTACTTGTTGGAGCGGCGTCCGCTGCGGCGAGCGGTACCGCCGAGAGCGAACAGGGCCAGTGCGGCGAGCGACAGCGAGGCTGGCGTCGGCACGGACGAGGTCACCGTGTTGGACCAGTGGGCCGTGTAGTCCTGGCATTTCGCACCGGCGATGCTCGTGTCACCGCAGAAGTTGTACGCCTGCATGATGGTGGCCGAGAAGCCGGTGGAGCCGTTGATGGTGTTGTCCGTGTACTTCACCACGCCGTTCACCCGGTACTCGTAGGCTGAGCCAGTGAAGCTGATCGAGAGATCGGTCCAGGCGTCGTAGTCGATGGCCACGCCGAGGTCCACCCACGCCAAGCCTTCCCAGATGCGGAGGCGCGCGCCGCCGTCACCGTAGTTGGTGAAGCCGATGATGGGGTAGTCAGTGACGGCTGAACCATTGGTCATGACGCCCCACATGTCGGTGCGGACGTGCCCGTTCTGGGTATTGGCCCACTCCTCGGGGATCCAGAGCGCTGCCGAGAGCACCGATCCAGCACCGCCCGAGATGGCATGTTGCTGCCCCTGGGTGTTGTAGAAGGTGCTCTGGTAGGCGGCCGGGCGGTTGCTCAGCCCATCGGCTTCGGAGATGCCGATGGCGAGGACATCGTTGCGGCCCTGGTAGGTGCCGATGTCACCGAAGCTGTGCGGGTCGTAGCGGTCCGTCACCCAGCCCACGGGGGCGTTGTCGAAACTCGGCATCACCAGCGCCGCCTGTGCGGGGAGAATCCCCAGCAAGAGACCAGTCAAGCCGGCCAGGAAAGTCAGAAACCTCTTCGTCATGTCGCGAACTCCTGTTGTCAACGAAACACACCCACCACGGGTGCGTTCTGAGGAGGATAGAATATTTTTGTACTTTTGTCAACCAATTCTTGCGAAGAATCCTTTTTGGAAAACGAATGAGTGATCTCTAGATTGAAAGAAGAAGGAACATAACGATTGAGTGGAGAGTGCTCCCCAGAAGGACAAAGACATGGAAGATCTCATGCATCCAAAAGTATCGCTTGGGAGGGAAGTGATCCTCCAGAACGAAGAAGAGAACACCAAGGGTGTAAGCAATCCCACCACTTGCGAGGAGGATAAGCATGAGAGAAGTGAGATTCTCTCGCAGGGGTTGGAAAGCGATGAGGATCAGCCATCCCATGGCGAGATAGAGTGTCACAGAGAGGAAAGAGGGGCGTCGGAGATCAAAAAGTTTGATGCCAAAACTTACGAGCGCCAATCCCCAGATAACGCCAAAGAGTGACCAGCGCCAGCCACCATCTAGCCCAATAAAAAGAACCGGGGTATAGGTCGCTGCAATGAGAATGGAAATGAGGGCATGATCGAGTCTTTGTGCCCAGGCTTTGGTGCGAGGCCACCGTGGCGATAGGAGGTGGTAGCTGGTACTGCCGAGATAGAGGAGTATCATCCCACTGCCAAAAAGAGTGTACCCAGTGATATGCCAACCATCGAGTGAAGAGGATTGGATCAAGAGAAGAACGAGAATAGTGATAGCGCCAGCTGTTCCAACGAGATGGAGGAGTCCGCTGACAATGTCGTTGGAGCGGTCGCGAAGCGAGGTGAATTCCATACTATGATGGAGAAAGGTGGACCGTATCGGATTCGAACCGATGACCCCCGCTTTGCAAAAGCGGTGCTCTAGCCAACTGAGCTAACGGCCCTAGGACATTCGTGAGTATAGGGGATAATGCTTTGTCTGTCGAGAGTGCTATACTAGAGATACTTTTTATCTATACTGTATGGGACTTTTTTCTCTCTATACCAACAAAAAAGCTGCCGGAGATGCAGCGGGTATTTCTGGTGGTGGTAATCCTGATGATCGTCCGAGGCCAGTCGTGCGCCCTCGAGATGATGAGGGGAGCGAAAAGAAAAGGATTTGGCGTGATTCCGAGGGACACATATCCACTTGGGAGATTCCCAAGGTTTTGAGCCGATTGAGAGGTCGACACGGTTTTAGTCAGCGTAAGGCAGCTATTGTTGATGCGGTAACTCATAATGCTCTTGATGAGCGAGGAGGGCAAAAGGGTATGAATGCTGGTGAACTCAATGAAACCATGGAAGCACTGGAACAAGATGCTCATAAACTTGGTCTTACAAAAGATGACCTTGCCGCTGTTCGCACGGAGCTGGAAGAGAAACTCTAATATTTTCTGACATGGAACTCTTTATTGATCGAGCACAGCAGTTTATTGTCTTTATTTCCGACAAAGTACCGTTGGAACTTTTTGTGTTTGTAGGGGCTTTGCTCGAAGAAATCATTGCCCCTATTCCATCTATGTTGGTAATGACCACCGCCGGGCTGCTTTCTCATGCCGAGGGGCACACGGTGTTTTTTCTCTTCTGGCTGGTGTTTATAGGAAATCTCGGCAAAATTCTTGGTTCACTTGGTTGGTACGTTGTAGGAGACAAAATAGAGGATGTGGTGGTGGGCCGATTCGGGAGATTTTTTGGACTAACACATGAAGATATCGAGCGGGTTGGTAAGAAGTTTACCGGGAAGGTATGGCAAGATGGAGCGCTTATTTTCTTGTTACGAGCGATTCCTTTCTTCCCTAGTCTCGCGGTTTCACTTGCCTGTGGTGTGATCAAAATCGAGCTGAAAACTTTTGTGCTTGCCTCCTACTTGGGGAACGTGGTCAAAGATACTCTCTATATCATGATGGGATATTTTGGTGCTCAGGCTTTCCGGACACTCCTCCTTGAAATGGAGAGAGTTCGGTTTGGCCTTGGTTTCCTGATTATCATAGGAGTAGTAGGAGTACTCGTTCTCGGGTATCGTCAGCGTCACCAGGGCATTCATCTCCTGGTTCGCTTCTGGGGGTGGATACGAAAACTGCTTGCTCGCTAGTTCTCTTTTGTGTTACAACCGATGAGTATTTGTTGAGGTGTACTTGAATTTTATCTTATGTCTTCTTTTGTTCTAAAGTCTTCGTGGCCACCAGCTGGGGATCAACCTCAAGCGATCGCCTCTCTCATGCAGGGGCTCAATACAGGGCAACGTTTTCAGACACTTCTCGGAGTGACTGGATCAGGTAAGACATTTACCATGGCTAACTGTATAGCCAAGAGCCAGAAACCAGCCTTGGTCATTGCTCACAATAAAACCTTGGCAGCACAGCTTGCTCAAGAGTTTGAAGAATTTTTTCCTGATGCTGCGGTCCATTACTTTGTTTCATACTATGATTTCTATCAGCCGGAGGCCTATGTACCAATTACGGATACCTACATAGAAAAAGATGCGTCGATCAATGAGGAGATTGATCGGTTGCGTCATGCCTCGACTCAGTCACTCCTTACGCGGCGTGATGTGATCATTGTCGCTTCAGTTTCTTGTATCTACGGTCTGGGGAGTCCTGAGGAGTATCTCCGGGAAAATATGAAGCTAGCTGTCGGTGATTCAGTCACACGGCAGGACTTGATGCAGCGCCTCGTCTCTATTTTCTTCGAACGAACCAATGCTGATCTGACACCGGGCACCTTCCGTTCTATTGGCAATCGTCTAGAAATTATGCCGATCTCAGAAAAGATCCTGTACTCGATCGAGATCGGTGCCAATCGAATTGAGGCGATTACCAAAATTGATCCGGTTTCCCAAACTATTCTTGGCGAGGAGCAGTTCGTGTTCTTTTTTCCAGCCAAGCATTTTATTACAGACAAAGACAAACAGGAGCGAGCGCTCGAAAATATCAGACTCGAACTCTCGGAACAGCTGAAGAAATTTGAACGTGAAGGAAAACTGCTGGAGGCAGAGCGGATCAAGCGACGGACGCAGTATGATACTGCGATGATTGATGAGATTGGCTACTGTTCGGGAATCGAAAACTATTCTCGGCATCTTTCGGGGAAGGAGGCGGGTGAGCCGCCCGAAACACTTCTCTCCTATTTCCCTCATCTCCCAGATGGTACCCCAGATTTTCTCACGATTATCGATGAGTCTCATGTAACTTTGCCACAGCTTCGAGCGATGTATAACGGTGACCAGGCGAGAAAGAAGACCTTGGTGGAATACGGATTCCGCCTGCCGAGCGCTTTGGACAATCGACCTCTTCGATACGAAGAGTTCCTCGAGCGAGTAGGGCCAGTGATGTTTACCTCGGCCACACCAGGTGAATATGAGCGTGAGGTGAGTGGCAATATTGTTGAACAGGTGATTCGCCCGACCGGACTCATCGATCCAGAGCTCACTATTAAAGGAGTCAAGGCGACAGATGAATACCCTGGTCAAATCCAAGATTTTATTCACGAGGCTACACAAGAGATTGAGCGGGGTGGTCGCGTCATTGCCACGACACTGACCAAAAAGATGGCCGAAGACTTATCGCAGTACCTCAAGGATAAGGGAGTCAAGGCTGAATATCTTCATAGTGATGTGAAGACAATTGATCGAATCAAAATCCTCACCCAGTTTCGAAAAGGAGAATTTGACTGTCTGGTAGGGGTTAACCTCTTACGAGAGGGTCTTGATCTTCCAGAGGTATCTTTCATTGGTGTCTTGGATGCTGACAAAGAGGGATTCCTCCGTTCAGAAACTTCTCTCATACAGATCATTGGACGAGCAGCGCGCAATGTTTTGGGAAGAGTGATCCTCTACGCTGATGTACTCACGGGATCAATCGATGCAGCGCTCAAGGAAACCAATCGTCGCCGAGAAAAACAGCTTGCCTATAATAAGGAGCATGGTATTACGCCAAAGACGGTGCAGAAAAATATTCATGATATTACCGAGAGACTGCAGAGTGAACACGACAAAGCCGTGGCCATTTCACTAGCGCTTGATGCCAAGGGTTTTGCCAAGAATCCCAATAAAATTATCAAAGCGAAAGAGCGAGAAATGAAGGCGGCTGTAAAGATTCTTGATTTTGAAACAGCAGCAATTTTGCGCGATGAAATTCAGGCGCTTGAGGCCAAACTGGGTAAACGAAGAGAGAAAAAGTCATAGAGGGATTTGCTGTGGTCAATTTTCTTGCAAAGCAGACCGAGAGTTTCTATACTAGAAAGGTATTTTTTCCTTTGGTCAAGAGAAAAATAATAACCAATAATTAAAATATATTTCAATTTATATGGATACTACGCCAAATCCTTCCTCGGTACCATCAGGAGAGTCGGCTCCTGCCACGACGCTCGATACCAGTACTCATAAAATATTTGGTGTCCCGCGCCGAGCTATTGCGTTTGGGTTCGGACTTCTTTTGATGCTTATTGTTCTGGCAGTTCTATACGCTCAGTTCACTCGTCAGCCAATGCCAATGCCACAGGAGCCTATGGCTGGATCAAAAAATATGATGCCAAAAGAACAGCAGGTGATGGCGCCTCAGGGTCAATCTGCAGCAGCAACAGGAACCGTTACTCCTGATCAGGTTGCTGACGATCTTATCGATGAGGCTTTATCAGATCGCGATGATCTTTCGGGATATGATGCTGATGAGATGGCTGATGTAGAGGATGGAAGTAATAATTAATTCATGTACGCATATGACACTTCGATTTATCTCGATAGCGCTCCTGGCAATTGTGTTGGTGCTTCCAGTGGGAGCGTTGGCTGAATCCGGAGCCAATACCAATGCTACCAAGCGGGCAGAGGCAATGAAACAGAAAATGGAAGAACGCCAGGCTAAAACTGAGGCTCGTATTGAGGAGAGAACGGCTAAGATGGAAGAACGCCAGGCTGCTTGGGCTGAAAAAAAAGAAGAGATGCAAGAGAAACGGCAGGCTGCTTTTTGTGAGCGTTTTACAACGCGGATGGATGCTCGAGCGGATCGTATGGAGGAGCGAGCTAGTACTGTGAGTAGTAGGCTGAGTAATCGCTCTGAGCGACGCACTGATCGAAGGGATAACCGTGATGACCTTCTTGATGGAAAACGAGATAGTCAGGATGAAAAGCGGACAGCGCTCTATGCTAAGTTAGAAGGCCAGGCTGATTCTGATGAGGAGAAAGCAGCAGTAGCAGACTTTAAAGAAGCTGTTGATAAGGCAGTAGCTACACGGCGAGCAGCGGTTGACGCAGCTATTAGTTCTTTTCGCTCGGGCGTGGATGCCCTGGTAGATGCTCGGAAGAATAGCGCTTCTGAAGTTTACGGTGATTTCAAAGAAGCAGCCGATGCGGCTGCTAGTCAGGCGAAATCTGATTGTGAAGCAGGAAAAAGTGTTGAAGAAGTACGCTCTGTCTATGAATCTGCCATGAAGACGGCTCGGGAAAAGCTCAAGGAAGACAAGAATGGTACGGATAAGATTCGTGATGATGTAGAGAAACTTGCCGAGGTCAAAAAGAGTGCTATTGAGAAGGCAATGAGTGATTTCAAGGCAGCTGTCGAGGCAGCTAGAGCTGATTTGAAAAAGGTTATGTCAGCCTAGGTGTGATACTGACCATTTCTGAGTAGAAAACCCCCTCGTTCGAGGGGTTTTTCTTTTTCTTTCTTTTCCAGATGATATACTGAGTTTTATGGAGCATAGATACAAATGGATTATAGTGGGAGTGGTTGGATGTGTCCTGGTGGGCAGTTTGACTTTTTGGTTTTCTGTATCGAAAAAGACAGTGGACACCCCAGATGTTTTTGGTGAAGGGGACGCGGAGGAATTTGCCGAGATCCCACAAGGAGATTTCGGAGCAGCATTGGAAGCTATGCCGACGATTCTGAATTTTTCGGATCTGGCTCAGGGAGAGCTTCAGGCAGATGCTGAGGCCGAGCTTGCTCTGTTTGATGAGCGGATGATGCAGCCTCTTAAAGAGCTAATACTGTTTGCTGAGGCGGTTCAGGTTGGCCTGGAACAAAACAAATATCAATGGTGCTCAATATATCATTCACTGGAGGGTCGTTATGCATTACCAGCTGAATCGTCAGAGATGGTCTTGGCAGCCTATCGGGAGCAGATGGAGAGTGAACGATCAATACGAGCAGAGGAGCGACTCGCCAAGCGATATGCGGACTGGAATATGTGGCTGCTACGTTTGGCTGAAGCAAGTGTCGATAAGAAAAAGATTAAGAAATCAGTTGAAGAGCTGCAAGAAGATTTCAATGATATAACAGATGCCTATGATGCAGTGCTCCTCAGTGAACGAGAAAGAATGTTTGAAGGAATTGATAAACAAATACTCAGTTATCCTGAGAGGCTGAGTTGGCCACGAATGCTTTATAGTAAACTCGACCTCTCTTTGCCAGAGAAGTCAGCGGTGTGTACTGAAAATTGGCCAATTGATGCTGGAGAAGTCCAACAGCTCAAAAGCCGAGTTATTTCCTGGCGAGCGCTCTTGAAGCGGGCTTTGGTAGATGCAGAAGAGATGCGTTTATCGATTGAACAATTTTCTAAAGGAGGGAATAGTGCTTTTCAGAAAGAGCTTGTTACTTTGAACGGAGAATTAGAGAAGATAGTATCTCAGTTTCAATTACGGATGAAGGAGTAAATTCATGGCATCATCTTCACAGACAAAGCAAAGTTCTTTTCGTGAACGAGTATACGATATTGTCGCCCAGATCAGAAAAGGGAGCGTGCTTACGTATGGCGAAGTTGCAAAGCGGGCGGGAAGACCTGGAGCGGCCAGGGCAGTGGGTACGGCGATGAAAGAAAATCCTTATCCAAAACGTGTACCGTGTCATCGGGTTGTCCGAGCTGATGGTAGTATTGGTGAATACGCCTTTGGTGGTCCCAAGGTTAAACTGAGGAAACTTCAATCCGAAGGGGTGCCTTTTTTGAATGCTGACCGAGTACAGATAGGTGTCTAAGCTTGAAAGCTGATGGTATTTGTGGTACTATCAGAACTTGTATATTTTTTATGACAGAGAAGAAAAAAGGTACTAGAAAAAGCATTGAACCAATAGATGAAATTATCGTCAAAGGGGCTCGGACGCATAATCTCAAAAATATTACCGTTTCGATGCCACGTAATAAGATGGTGGTGTTTACGGGACTTTCCGGATCAGGGAAGTCATCGCTTGCTTTTGACACCATTTTTGCTGAGGGACAAAGGCGGTATGTCGAAAGTCTTTCGGCCTACGCTCGGCAATTTCTCAACACCATGCAGAAGCCAGATGTGGATGAAATTGTGGGGCTTTCGCCAGCTATTTCTATTGATCAGAAATCAGCGAGTCGGAATCCTCGTTCTACCGTAGCTACCGTAACGGAAATATATGACTATCTGCGAGTCCTCTATGCTCGGCTCGGGCGGCCACATTGTCTCGAATGTGGACGGGAAATTAGCAAACTCTCGAGCGAGGAGATGCTTGAGGTGGTCAAAGAAAAAGTCCATGCACTGCTTAAGGATCCCAAGAAACAAGATCTGCCGGTAATGGTCCTGGCGCCGGTGGTGCGAGGGCGTAAAGGGGAGTACTATCAAATGCTGTACCATGCGCTTGGTCGTGGGTTTACCTCTATCTATCTTGATGGAGCAAGGAAGAGTCTCCGTGAACAGGTGGTCCTCAAGAAAAATTTCAAACACAATATTGATCTCGTGGTCGACGAATTTTTGGCTCGTGATTTTAAGCAGTATCAGGCTGATACCGAAGTACGTCTCTCGGAATCAGTTCAGCGAGCACTTGAAGAGGCAGAGAATATCGTCAAAATTCGAATTGGGGAAGAAGAGTTTCTTCTCTCAGCCAAGTTTACTTGTCCGTATGATGGGTTCTCCTATCCCGAAGTAGAACCGAGACTGTTTTCTTTCAATTCTCCGTATGGAGCCTGTCAGGCTTGTAATGGTCTTGGGACCAAGCATTTTTTTGGCGATGAGCCCTGTGAAGTATGTAATGGGACTAGACTAAGGGAAGAGGCCCAACACATTCTTGTAGGTGGCAAGAACGTTATTGATCTTACTCGACTGACGACAGAGGCAGCCTATGACTTTTTTATTGAGCTCGATCTTACTGAACGGGAAAAACAGATTGCGGCGGTGGTCCTCCGTGAGATCGAGAGTAGACTGCAGTTCCTCCTCAATGTTGGTCTCAATTATCTCACTCTTGATCGACGTGCTAATACGCTGTCTGGTGGTGAGGCCCAGCGCATTCGTCTCGCGAGTCAGCTTGGGTCACAACTGGTAGGAGCACTCTATGTGCTGGATGAACCAACTATTGGTCTTCATCAAAGAGATAATCAGCGACTTATCAAGACTCTCGAGGCTCTCAGGGATCTTGGTAATACGATTATTGTTGTTGAACATGATGAGGATACTATTTTTGCTTCCGACTATATCGTAGATATTGGTCCTGGGGCAGGAGTGCATGGAGGTGAGGTGGTAGTGGCGGGAGATTTGGAGACACTCCTCACTGCGAAAAAAAATACTTCTGGTTCGCTGACACTGGCGTATCTCCGTGGTGAAGAAAAAATTCCTGTACCAGAACGGCGTACGAAGGATAAGGGGACAATTCGGATCCGGGGTGGCCGAGTTTTCAATATCAAGAATCTGAGTGTTGATGTCCCCCTGGGCCGATTTATAACCGTAACGGGAGTATCAGGATCAGGAAAATCTTCTTTCTTATACGAAATTCTCCATAAGAATTTACAGGCACGTTTTGATCGACGGTATAAATCCAATCGAGTGGAAAATTGCGACAGCATCACTGGGACGGAATACCTCTCACGAGTAGTGATGATTGATCAGAGTCCGATTGGTCGCACCCCACGGTCCAATCCTGCTACTTATACCGGTGCCTTTGGCCACATTCGTGACCTGTTTGCGGCCACCGAAGAGGCAAGGGTCCGCGGCTGGAAACCAGGACGATTTTCCTTTAACCGCCCAGGGGGACGCTGTGAAACGTGTGAGGGCAATGGTTTTATAGCGGTCGAGATGCACTTTCTTCCAACGGTATATGTGCCATGTGATGTGTGTGATGGGAAGCGTTTTACCAAAGAGACACTGGAGGTGACTTACAAGGACAAGAATATTCACCAGGTGCTTGCTATGACGATCGAGGAAGCGTATCAATTTTTCTATGATATTCCAGCGATTGCCGATCGACTCAAGACACTCAATGAAGTTGGTCTCGGGTACCTTGAACTTGGTCAATCAGCGACGACACTTTCGGGTGGTGAAGCACAACGAGTAAAGATTGCGAGCGAACTCTATCGCCAGTCAACAGAACGAACGATCTATCTTTTGGATGAACCTACTATTGGTCTTCACTACGCTGATGTTCGAAAGCTCATTGAGATTCTCGATCGGTTGGTAGTTAAGGGCAATACAGTGATGGTGATTGAGCACAATATGGATCTTATTAAGAGTGCTGATTATATTATTGATATTGGTCCAGAAGGAGGAGTGGGGGGTGGAAAGCTTGTCGCGAGTGGCACGCCTGAGGAAGTTGCTAAAGCACCTGGTTCACATACAGGGGAATATCTCAAAAAAGTGTTACGAGCGAGCCAGTCGAAATAGCTGTTGCCTTCCTTTATAGGGAGACAGCCATGATACTATAGGAAAGGAAATCCTTTCTAGAGGGTTTGGTTACCAGAAGCGATATGTATATAAAAGTGGAAAATTTCTGGTCTCTTCTACTTCGGCCGGGACGTGCAGTCTCTGTTCCTGACGGAACTCTTGAAGCACTAAAATGGCTAGCTTTGGCCTCCATGTTTTATGATCATGGTGTGCGCTTGCTTGGGGCAGGAGGAACAGTTGGTAATGCAACTTCTTTTGGAAGACTTGCTTTCCCGCTGTTTGCGTTTATTATTGCCTATAATTTGTCACGAGCTGGATCTGGGCGAGCGGTGTATGAGAGAACGATAAAACGACTGATCTCTTTTGGGCTATTATCTTTGCCAGTCACGTACTATTTTTTTGGGGCAGAATTTTTGAACATTCTTTTTACCTTCGCCTTGGCCATAGGGATTGTTTGGTTGTTGGAGGGATGGCGCTCTTGGTGGAGAGTATTACTCGCAGCAGGAATTCTTGGATTCAGTCCTTGGGTGGAATATGGTTTCCCTGGCGTACTCCTTATTCTTAGTTTTTTTGCTTGGCAACGTTTCGGATTACGTATCCCCGTGATCTTTTTTTTGGTTGGGGCGTTTTCACTACTGAATATGGCTAATGGAAGCTTCTGGGCTCTTGCCGTGTTACCAATTATTTGGTTGGCTTCGGTGATAAGTCTAGATATTAAACGATCAAAGTGGCTTTTTTATGTTGTTTACCCTTTGCATCTGTGGATACTGATGGGAATTCATTGGTTTTTTGCACGGTAGACTCAATATAAATGTTTGACTTGAAGATATGAAAACTATTCTGGTTCGTGATCGTATGCAGCAAGGCTACAGCTATACTTGTACCGAACCAGTAGGGAAAAATTTTCGGGATGATTTCAAGCCAGATCTCACACCACAGGAGATGCTCGCTCTCGGGGTATTTGGCGGGAAATATATGACTGACTGTCAGAAAGAATTTCCCAAAGAATGGTTTTCCAAAGCCAAACTCTCACCAGAAAAATCTGATCCAAAAATCAATTATTTTGGGGTCGCTGCCTCACAGCCACTCTCGGTGTGGCAGACCAAAGGCTGGATTTACCAGGATGATCCACGTGGCTGGTTTCAGTGGTACTGCCGTTACTATATGGGGAGGCGTTTACCAGAGGAGGATGATCGGCAAATCAAGCGCTGGCAGGCTATCAGGCGGCATGTAGCACAAATAGTTCACCATTGTCGCCGTGGTGACCTACACTGTCGTCCACGCCAACGTCAGGCATTACTTCACTGGGCGTATGACAGTCGAAATCTTTAAAAGACTCTAGACTAGTTATTATGAAAGCCTGGTCTGCGACGATCAGCATCGTCCTCTTCCCTTTCTTCAGCTAGAAGAGCATCTCGTTCTCGCTCCGAATTGAGGATAGCTTGAATGATGCTTTCACGGTCGTATTCCCCATTTTGTAATACGTATCTTCCTGGCTTGAGAGGCACCCTTACCCTTTCAGTGTATGCAGCCAAAAGCTCGTTGTCCGGAAGTTGTCTATAAGTATCTTCCGGAGTGGCATCAAAATTGAGTGAGAGCTGTTCGTGTCTGGGGAGTTGTTCTAGATTCATAAAGGTAATAAAAATCAGTACTTACACTCTGAGTATATCATTTGAAAAACGGATAAAAAAGAAGCCCTGAGTACTAATTATTCTGGTGGTTACTCTAGTAAATCTTCGGTTACCCTAACCTGGCAAGCTTTACGGAGGCTCTTGTCGGTGATGGCGTCACAGCCGGAGAGATTCCCTTCTTTGATAGCCGTATCTTTTTGCTCAATATCTTTTGATAGATTGGGATCGGTGAGTGTGGGAGCGGAGGTAGCGGGATCAGGTGAGAGTCCGCAGACATTTTGACAGTATACATACTGATCAGGTGATGCCTCAAAAGCGGCGCACTCATTAGTACAGTCTATGGGGAGAATTTCGACAAAAGACGGAGAGGTCAAGGTTGGTGTGGTGGTCTCTTCTGAGGGATCTTCTTTGGTACTTTCCAGCTTATTCTCTTGGTTCTTTTGTTCAAAAACAGTCCTGCCTTCTTGTTGCAGGGTAAGGAAGATAATTCCCCCCAAAGTTAAACAGCTAATGAGAGTTAGCCAAAGAGCTGAGCGATGCATAGGTATTAGTAGGCGCGGATGAGGTCGACGCCGGGGTAATAGTGCTGGAGCATGCTGTCCCAGGTAGCATTATCATATTTGGCCATACGAACCGCTCCATTGGCTGAAAGCCCTACCATATGGTTGCCTCGTGAGGCGAGAGAACAAGTTGATTCGCTCTCATGTTTGCCACGTGTATCACTAGCACTGGAGAGCCAAGGATAGAGCGTAGAAGTTTTTCCCGTTTCTGTTTTACAGCTTCTTCCCCAGTGGCCATCTTCGAAGCGGCGGGTAGTACCATCTGTCCATGAGCTGTAAGGAGTCAGCGCTACCTCACGTTCATACATGACGAGCGTTCCTTTGGTAGCTTCTGCTCCTTTTCTGATATCTGGATGATTTACTTCCCAATCGTAACCAAGGTAGACTTGATTACCAGCTGTGGCGTCAACTTTGAAGCCTTGATCGGCGTATTTGGTGCTCCATTTGAGTTTCCAGTAGCCATAGGTACGGAAAATGGTAGTCATGAGTTTGTCGTATTCATCGGGACCGCTCCCAGTAATCTCACCCATGCCCCAGACATAGTGCTCGAGGGGGAGAGTATTGATCACCCAGATGCGGTCACCATCAGACTCGGGTGAATCATAGAAACGGAGTTTGATATTGCCACGATAGCGGTCAAACGAAGAATTGGGTCGGTTGACATTAAAAATAGTATTCACACTTTCGGCTTCAAAACGAACTTCTTTGGATGTTTCAGCCAGGGTAGTATCAGTGTCAGGCTCATAGACCCTGAAACGTTTATCACCAATATATTTGACGCGGATGCTTTTATTGGCAGCAATCTGAGCAAGCATCTCGCCATTACGATGAACGACCTTCCAATCGCCATCAGCTTTGATCTTGAAGGCTGACTCACGAAGATCACCAGGAACAAAATTGAAAATACCCACAGAAATATTGGGACCGAGTTCACTCGTGTCAAGATCGGCATCGCCCGTGTCAGTTACCTTACCTTCCTCGAGGGCTTTTTTATATCGTTCATAGCCGAGTCTGTGAGTATCGCTCCCATAGTCTTTGTAGGCTTCATATTCTGGACGATTAAAACGAAGGAGGTGCCCATAACCAGCAAATGGTTTGTGGGAGAAGTAGGTGTTTTTGTCATCACCATAACTGGTGTACTCTCTTGCGATAGGCGCGAGCGAAGCATAGCGAGTGGGATTTTTAGCCCACTTTTTATATTTTTTTGCGAGCGACTTGAGGTATTTCTTCTCAGCTTTACGGTTCTCAAAATATTTAGCACGCCATGAAACACTCACGTAGCGTTCATATTTCTTGTAGAGCTGATACTGTTCGTATTTTTGGAATAAGAGATACTGCTTATAGAGAGGGTAGTCAGCGCTATAGTCCTCGGTAGGGGGTACTTCTTCCACTGGTGGTTCATCTGCTTCTACAGCTTCAGGCGAGGGAGTATTTTCAAGAGTAGTGGTGTCGGGAGTGGCGGGCAAGGCCGTGTCAGGGACGACTGGTTGTTCGGATGGGGGAGTCACTGGCGTTTCTACTGGGATAGGGAGTGGCTGATCCGACGGGAGAGGGAGAGGTGTTTCTGTGGTGACTGGTTCGGTTGGTGGCCCAGTCGGTGTTTCCAAAGTTCCGCTAGGAGAAACAGTCTCGGAAGGGTTAGTAATTTCAGTGGTGGTGACAGGGGGAATAGTTTCGGGGGATGATTCCTCTGCTTGAGCCACCAAAAAAACAGCGAAAAAAGCGACGCTTAGTCCAAAGGCTATTGACGAATGTGAAAAAAAGGAAAAAACAGATCGTGACACAGTGTTTGTTTCTTATCCTAGTATAGCATAAAATAGCTGCTTGCCGAGATGATTCTCTGGTATACTGAGAGGGCTTATGCCTTCTCCACTAAAAACTTTTTCTTGGTTAACTATTGGGTACCTTGTGCTTTGTTTGGTGCTCTCGGTCAATCCAGTTGATCGCACAACGTGGTTTGTTGAAAATCTTACGGTTTGGATTATTATTGGTGCCATGTGGGTACTTTGGCGTTTGGATATTCGTTTCTCCTCGCTGGCGTATGGACTCATGTTTGTCTTGGTATATCTCCATACCATTGGAGGACACTATACTTTTGCTCAGGTGCCGTTTGATTGGGTGACAAATTGGTTTGGATTTGAACGCAATCACTTTGATCGAGTAGCTCATTTTACGGTTGGCTTCTATGCTTTTGCTATTGCCGAATGGCTTTTCATAAAACGTCTCGTAGCGAATCACTTCCTTCTTTTTACATATCCTGTATGTGTGATTGCTACTGTAGCGATGAGTTATGAGCTGATTGAGTGGGTATACGCCGCGCTCGCCAATCCTGAGGCGGGCATTGCTTATCTGGGGAGTCAGGGAGATATTTGGGACGCTCAGAAGGATATGTTGGCTGATACTTTGGGGGCAATTGTAGCAACAGCACTGTTTTTTGTCGTTCGCCGACCGAGAGTCTCTCGAGTGGAACAAGAGTAAACTCTATGAAGTTTCAGTTTACTGCTAAGATGTTTCGATATACCGTGGAGCCAGCTAGTTGGTACTTTGTGGAAACAGACAAGGAACTTGCTGCTACTCTGAAGCAGTCAGCTAAACGTACTAAGGGTTTTGGATTTATCCCAGTTGAGGTAACGGTAGGGAAAACGATTTGGCGGACTACCTTCTTTCCTACGAAAAAGAAAACCTACCTTTTGGCGATCAAGGCGATTGTTCGGCGTAAGGAGGATATCCGTGAGGGGGATTATGTTTCGGCAGATGTCAAATTAATCTAGTAATGCGGTATCATGTTTTTTAAAAAGGAAAAAAAATTAAAGAATCATTCTGAGGAAATCACTGATTTTCCTATGCGGCTCAATCGATTTATGGCGTTGCGAGGTTTGGCTACGCGGAGGGGGGCAGACGAGCTTATTGCCGCTGGCTTGGTTCGAGTTGATGGTCGAGTGGCTCGGGTGGGAGAGAGGATTGAGAGTCCTCAGGCGATAGTCGAACTTACTGAAGGGGCTGGTATGTTACAGAAAGACTATATTTACATTGCTTACTACAAGCCGAGAGGTATCATTACTCATTCTCCAAAGCGGAGCGAAAGGTCTATCCAGGATATTAGCAAGATTAAAGGGGTGTTTCCGGTAGGTCGACTTGATAAGGATTCTGAGGGACTTATTATATTGACCAATGATGGTCGAGTTACTGAACGACTTTTAAGTCCACGATTTGAACATGAGAAAGAGTACCTTGTTTCCATCAATGAACATTGGCCACGTACTATCCAGCAGGAATTGGAACGTGGTATTGAAGAAAATGGTGAAAAACTTCACGCAAAGAAATTTTTACCAATCAATAAAAATCAAGCCACCATTGTTCTTACCGAAGGAAAGAAGCATGAGATTCGTCGTATGCTTGCCTATTTTGATTTATCAGTAAATGAACTAAGGCGAGTTCGTATTATGAATGTCCATGTGGGTTCACTCAGACCGGGTGAGGGCCGGGAACTCAGCGGGAGAGCTCGCGCTGGATTTCTCAAGGATCTTGGATTGAATTAGTAGATCTATGGCAAGTTTTCGAGCTCATGTTTCATTGGGGATGGCTACGGGCGTACTTGGAGTGATGGCACTTGGCTCGGTTCTCGTGACACATGATATGTTTTTGGCGCTCAGTCTTTTTTTGGCTGCGGCACTTGGTTCAGTATTGCCTGACATTGATAGTGACTCAGGAATTCCTTTTCATGTTGCTTTTGGTTCTTTTTCTTTGGTGGGTGCTGCACTCACCGGTTCTCGAGTATATCAAGACGATCCGACGAATGTGACCAATGTTCTTAGTTGGTCTCTTGGTGCCTTCTTCTTTATCTATGTCTTTATTGGTTGGTGTTTCAAACGTTTTACGCGACATCGTGGCATGGCTCATTCACTCCCGGCTGCACTTTTGGCGGGACTCCTCTTGTTTTTTGTAGTGGTCAGATTTGCCTATAGTGATGAAGAAGCCTTCTTACTTGCTCTCGCTCTTGTTGCTGGGTATATTGGCCATCTGGTACTTGATGAACTCTATGCGGCTACAAATTTTCATGGGCGACCCTTTATTCCAAATAAAGCTCTGGGGAGCGCGCTAAAACTTACTTCAGATAACACTATAATTAATCTGACCGTCTATGGTGCTCTTCTTTTTTTGCTAGCTGGGAACGTTGGTCGTTTCTCCCTTCTTTTCGAGAAATTTTGGGAGACAGTCCAGTAGGAGTTTGCTAGTATATGGGGGATGATGCTTGAAAAATAATTCTATGCGAACATACGGAAAAATTATTCCCGATCTTATCATCGATGGTGTCCCGGCTCCCTACGGTGTTGTGAATGAGCGTGAAATTCGGGCGACAGCAGGAATTATGCTAGTTCTTGGTCTTTCTGCCTTTTACAGTGTTGTTTATGATAAAAATGTTGAGTTTGCTTTTTGGGTTGTTCTGGCTTTTTGGATAGACTTTGTTTTGAAAGTGGTAATTGACCCAGAGTGGTCATATATCGGTCGAATCGGTGCTTGGATCGTACGTCGTCAGAAACCAGAATATGTCGGAGCGATTCAGAAACGCTTTGCTTGGTCAATTGGCCTGATACTTTCGAGTATCGTCCTTGTCCTTATTGCTCGGATCAACTTTTTTTCCGGAGCGACCTGCAGTGCGACGGTATTGTCGCCTTGCTTTGTCCCGATGATTCTTTGCGGTATCTGCCTGTTTTTTATGTGGTTGGAATCAGCTGGTGGTATTTGTGTTGGGTGTCAGATATATTCTTGGCTGCTTAAAAAGGGATGGATACAGGAACCTATTTACAGACCAGCCTGTCCTGGAGGAGTCTGCTCGCTTGAAAAGCATTAATTTTTTAGAGAATAAACATATGGATATTAACTATTGGGCTGTGTTTGTGTGCGCGATACTTTCAATGGCGATCGGTTTTCTTTGGTATGGACCGCTCTTCGAAAAGAAGTGGATGGAAGTCAATGAGCTTTCTCCTAATGACCTCGCCAAACGAGAATCAATGCAAAAAAGTGCCGGACCGCTGTATGTTGTCCAGTTTATGCTTTCTCTCCTGCAGATTTATATTTTGGCACATTTTATTAAAGGGTGGGCAGAAGTTTCTGGAGTGGAAAGTGCTCTTTGGATTTGGCTTGGCTTTGTGATGCCGACCGTGGCTGGACTTTCGATGTGGAACGCAAAACCCGCCAAGGTTCGTTGGATGTTATTTGGTCTCTCGACTGGCTATCAACTGGTGAGCTTTGTTGTTTTTGGTCTCGTTTTAAGTATCTGGAAGTAGTATAGGAAGAATATGCGTTCACGTTCTCTCCGCCAGCTCAGGAAGCTTCTCGATGGGTGGTCAGTGCCACATTTTCTTTTTGGAGTAGTAGTAGCTACGGCGGCTATTGCTTTTGAGTGGTCTCTGGTAGTAGCTTTTGTCACGATGCTCGTCGTAGCAGTTGCTTGGGAGTATTTTGAGAGACGTATCAATATTAAGGAAGCATTCGGAAATCCGTGGATGGATATTGTTCTTCCTATCATGGCTTTTGGCCTCACACTTCTTTTGGTTGATCAGAAGCCACTTCACCAAGAGGAGCATATTGGCCTTTTTGTTTGTGCAACCGGCCTTTTTTTGTTTGTGAATGGAGCTGCTTGGAAGGCTCGTTTTGAACGTGATCGAGATTTTTTGAGCTAAGGCCGCGACCAGATCGCTTATTGAGGGTAGGGGATGATATTCTTGACATAAATTAGGTATTTGTGTACACTTCGCAATTGTCTACGGTCAGGCATGACCAAAGAACGTGCAGAAGGGGTCCACCGGATCTCGCACGCGCCCCAACCCAATGAAGGAGGCACCCATGCAACAACCTCAAGCCCAGATGACCGCCGGTGGCAAGCCCTCGCGCCGCAGCGGCCGTGGCAGCAAGCGCTTCACGATTGTCCGCAATGGCCAGAAGATCGAGGGCCTGAACGAGAGCCAGCTGCGCGGCCTGATCGACTGGGAGCACTGCGACGGCGAGCACAAGGGCGAGAAGGTCGCAAGCCTGTTCATCGGTCAGGCCGGTGACGACCAGATCGCCATCGCTCAGGGCGACGACAAGCGTGGCATCACGCTCTACAAGCCGGCCGAGGTGTTGGTCGCCATGAGCCGCCTGGACGCCCTGTGCCACAAGGTGTTCGACAAGCAGCGCGCCGCCGGCAAGATCTGATCGCTGGCGCGCCGCCGGCTACAACTGAAACTGCTCACCGCGGAACCCACGGTTGAGCCCAACCCACCCGAGCATCCAGAAAGGAGATGACTCGGGTGAATTATTTTTTAGAAAAATTTACAACAAAAAAACTGACCAAAAGCCAGTGATGATTTCTCTTATGCTGCTTGAAAAACCGAAAGCCCTCAATGCGGGAGGATGGGTCTGGATCCCCGTAAATGAGCTTGTCGGAAAAATTCATTTTCCCGGTAAACCAGGTGGGTTCCAATTTTCGCCCTCCGTTCTGAAGGCTCTGGGGTCATTATAGCACGTTTTTATTTCTGTCAATAGCCTGATCAAAAAATTTTGATAAATGAGGGGGCGCTCGATGCTATACTACAGTTACTCATGCTGCAACATGGCATTTTTCAAGAACAAACATCACTCAGATCTTTCTATTGGCGTTCTTACCCTTGCTCTTTTGGCAGGTATTTCCTTGCCTGAGCTTCTCGCGCCTCTTCAGATATGGAGCACCATCTTGCTACAGATTATTTTTTTTCTCACGAGCCTTCGTATTGAGCTGCGTGGGTTGTGGCAAGAGTTTCGAGACGTACGCGCGATAGTAGTGGTGACATGCTTCATGTTGGTGATCCTTCCGCTCTTGGCCTATGTCAGTATGCGTCCTTTGGGGGAGGACTTGGCTCTGGCTCTCTTTCTGTTAGCGGCGATGCCAGTCGGTATGACAACCCCACTTTTAGCGCAGCTTCTGGGGCTGAATGTGTCATTAGCGTTGGTGTTTACACTCTCAACCTCCCTACTGCTTCCTGTGACGCTCCCGCTCCTCTTTGGGGTAGCGCTTCCCCAATCAGTGGCAATTGATCTCTCACACCTTTTTGTAACCCTTGTTCAGGTAATTCTCTTCCCGTTTCTTTTGGCACAAATAGTACGACGATTTCTACCAAGTGCAATCGAGCGTGCTTCTGCAACTATCAAAAAACTTGGTCTATTCTCTATGTGTCTTCTGATGGCGGGGATTGCAGCACGATATCATGAAGAGCTTGTTGGTCGTTTTTCTCTCGAATATCTTTTTGGACTCTTGGTGTTGACTGGATTTTTTATTATTGTTCATGTACTGAGTTACTGGCTCCTCTGGTGGCGTAATGTTTCGGATCGAATGACCGTGGTACTGTCAGTGGTGTATATGAATTTTACTCTGGCTATCTACATCGCCCAGCAGTTTTTCCCCGATCCGGAGATTCTCCTCTATACTATTCTTTCAATTATTCCTTGGAATATTGGTATGCTCCTGTTTCGCCAAATGCTTGGCAAACAAAAAAATAGCTTTGTGTAATCACTATGACAAAAAAACGAGCACTCACAATTTGTTTCTTGATGATAATACTCAGTGGAAGAGTAGTACTGATTACTCGTCTCCAGCTGTCCCATTCAACCGATATCATCTTGGAAGAGTCGAGCGATAGAGAGGGTGATCAAGAGAGGCTTACAGCGGATCAAAAAATTGAGTCAGTACCACATTCGGTTTCACTCCCAGCATTGATGGAGAAGAATTTTACAGGTAGTGATCTCAAGCTTGTGTCGGTGCTTGATCGCGGCAGTGCTTATACTCGGTATCGCATGAGCTATACCAGTGGAGCTTTTACTATCTCGGGAATCGCCAATATTCCCCATGGAGAAGGGCCATTTCCAGTACTCCTCCTCAATCACGGCTATATTGATCCAAAAATTTATACCAACGGTCGGGGTCTAAAGCGAGAACAAGATTATCTCGCTCGGCGAGGGTACGCTGTTTTTCATTCTGATTATCGCAATCACGCAGAATCGGATGATGATCCGGAGAATGAATTAAATTTTCGTTTGGGGTATACCGAAGATGTTATTAATTTGGTGTATGCTCTACAGTCGGCAAAATTACCTTTTCTTGATGCCGAGCGAGTGGGCATGTTGGGCCACTCTATGGGTGGTGGGGTGACGATCAACACACTGGTTGTGCAGCCAGATTTGGTTGATGCAGCAGTTTTGTTTGCTCCAGTTTCGGCAAACTATGAACGGAACTATGAACGTTGGACAAAACGTGAGAGTGAAACGGGCAAGAAAATTATTGAGCGCTATGGTACCCCGGAGACGAATCCAGATTTTTGGCACGGGGTCTCGGCAAAGAATTATTTTGATCGCATACAGTCTCCCATTCAAAACCATCATGGTACCAAGGATGATTCGGTTGAGATCAAATGGTCTGATGAGCTAGCTGTTTGGTTGAAAGAGGCAGGTAAGAGTTTGGATTATCATGTTTACCCAGGTGAGCCACACGAGTTTACCCTAGCATGGCCGACCGTGATGCAGCGGACAGTTGAATTTTTTGATCAACATCTGAAATCATCTTGAAATTATGCAAAGAATTTGGTGGATAATTGGAATTGTATTGACCCTTGTCCTTTTTTGGATTGGTGCTCAATGGTTGGCGCTTTTTGAAGGGGGTTGGGCGCCTGGTGAAGTTCGTCAAATCTCGCCCCAGTCTCCAAATCCCGTTCCACTTTTAGAAAAACAAACGGCAGTAGAGCGGCGTTTGGTCATTGAGGCAGTAGCTACTGGATTGGATACCCCATGGAGTCTCGTTTTTACGGATAGTGACCGTATATTGGTTGCAGAACGTCCCGGGCGGATTCGAGTGGTGAGCAAAGGAGAACTTAGAGAGAAGCCGCTCTATACTTTTGCTGAGGTTTCTGAAACTGGCGAAGAGGGGCTTATGTCCATGGTGCTTGATCCAAACTACAGAGAGAATCGATGGCTCTATGTAGCACTGGCGTATCCAGGAAGCACTGGGCTTTTGGTTCGAGTAATGCGCTTTACTGATAAGGGGGATTCTTTCATTGAGCCGAAGATTATTCTCGATCAGATTCCAGCCGCCAAGTACCATGCTGGATCGGCTATGATCTTTGGACCAGACGGGAAACTCTATATTACCACTGGTGATGCGACAGAAAAAAAATTAGCTCAAGATCTTGGATCGCTAGCAGGTAAAGTGCTTCGGATAAATGCTGATGGGAGTATCCCGAGTGATAATCCGTTCTCGGGGAGTCTTGTTTGGTCATACGGTCATCGGAATTCACAGGGGATCGCTTGGCATCCGTTGATGGAGAAATTTTATGCAAGTGAACACGGCCCGTCAGTATTTGACGGCCCAGCTGGTGGGGATGAGATCAACTTGATAGAAAGGGGTAAGAATTATGGTTGGCCGCTCGTTTCACATGAGAATTCATATGAAGGAACAGAAGCTCCCCTTATTAGCTTTACACCCGCGGAAGCCCCGGCATCCATGATGGTTTATTCAGGAAGGGGGAATCAAAAATGGCAGGGAAATCTTTTCTTCGGAGCGCTTCGTGGAGAGGGGATAGTACGTATAGAGCTCGACCAATCTGATCCGAAAAAAATTATTCGTGTCGAGAAATTATCAGAGGTGCGGTTCGGGCGGATTCGTGCAATAGTAGAAGCACCTGATGGTTCGATCTATTTCACTACCTCCAATCGTGATGGGCGCGGTAAGCCAGTACATGATGATGATAGAATAATGCGGATACGATTTGTGGAGTAATTTTTTGAAGAACACAACAATGAATGTCAAAGAACTTTTTAAGGTTGCCTCACTACCAGTAATACTTGCTTCACTTTGTTGTCTCTCACCCCTCATCCTGGTCATGTTGGGACTTTCTACGGTCGGGTTTGCTGCCTCACTTGCAGACTCGTTTTATGGTGAATACAAATGGTATTTTCGATTGGTAGGACTCCTGGCTCTTGCGGGGGCGTATTTTGTCTATTTACGCAAACAAGGGGTGTGTACTCTCGATCAGGCCCGACGTGAACGCAACAAAATCATTAATCAATTTCTCCTCCTCGTTATCACGGGCATTGTTGGGTATCTTTTCTTTCTTTATGTGGTGGTTCATTATGTGGGGGTGTGGTTCAAAATTTGGGAGTAAATAACTAATTCTCTTGACAGATGAGTTAAAAATTGATAGTCTTCGTATTCAATCATTATCCTATCATTCATGAATTTTCATACGCTTGGTATTCCACCGAGCCTTCTCAATATCCTTGATCAGTTCAAGCTTACTGAACCAACCCCGATTCAGGCTCAGGCTATTCCGGTTGCTCTTCAGGGCAAGGACGTGATGGGTATCGCCCAGACGGGGACAGGAAAGACACTGGCTTTTGGTGTCCCCCTTCTTGCTCAAGTTTTGGCTGATCGAACCAAACAAGGCCTGGTGCTGCTCCCGACCCGTGAGCTTGCGCTACAGGTTCATGAATCGCTCATGCGTTTTGGAAAACCACTTGGTTTCCGTGCCGCCGTTCTTATTGGTGGAGATAATATGGAGAAACAGAAGCGCCAACTGCGGGCCAATCCCCATATTCTCATTGCAACCCCAGGTCGTCTCAATGACCATCTGATGCAAAAGACGGTTTCACTCGATCGAGTAAAAATTCTTGTTCTCGATGAAGCTGACCATATGCTCGATATGGGGTTTGCACCGCAGATTGCTCAGATAGTGAAACATGTACCACGAGAGCGACAGACCATGCTTTTTTCGGCTACGATGCCCCAAGAGGTTATCGCACTGGCCACTTCATATATGAAGCTTCCGCTTCGAGTAGAGGTGTCGCCGCCCGGGAAAACGGCTGATAAGATTGCTCAGGAAATTTTCTTTGTGCCTCACATGGAGAAGTTGGAACTCTTGGTAAAGCTCTTGAATGAAAATGTGGGGAGTACACTCGTCTTTACTCGGACCAAGTATATTGCTAAGCGGATAGCACTTTCTCTTCGTAACAAAGGATTTACCTCGGCTGAGATTCACTCTAATCGCTCGCTCTCGCAGCGGCGCGAAGCTCTTGATGGTTTTAAGACTGGACGTTATCGCGTTTTGGTGGCAACCGATATCGCTGCGCGAGGAATTGATGTTTCCGGTATTGCTCTAGTTATTAATTATGACCTTCCAGAAAAGCCAGAAGACTATGTTCATCGTATCGGTCGTACCGCGAGAGCTGGTCGTGAAGGGAAGGCTATTTCACTCGCTACTCCTGATCAGCGCGGTCATGTGAAATCAATTGAGCGTCTGATTAGCATGTCACTCCCTGTTAGTGGAGGACATGATTTGGTGGCTGGTATGAGTGATGCAGCTGCTATTCGTCGTCCACGATCCAGTCGTCCTCGTGGCTCTCGTCATTTTGGTCGCCGGCGATAGAGTGATCGCTTGGTGTAAGGTGTATGTGGAAATATTTCTTTGGAACTCTTTTTTTGGTGGGGTTTTTGGGAGCCTGGTTTTGGTTTGATCAAAAAAGTGACCATGTTCAACCGACGACTTTTGAAAACACCTATTCTCGTACTACGCCGGAAGAGACTTCGAAAAATGTAGAACCGATACCAGTGTCCCCCGTAGAGCCTCCGAAGCCAATCATCCAAGACATTGCGTATCCCGTTCCCTTTACCTCACAGGCTCCGACTGGGGAATGGAATTTGAGTGCGTTCCAAGACGGCTGCGAAGAAGCGTCGACCCTTATGGTGTGGATGGCCCGAGAGAAGAAAACGCTGACATCGGTAGAAGTAAAGGCCGAGCTCTTGGATATGGCTTCATTTCAGACGAAGATCATTGGCCATGGTGTGGATACAGATGTGAGTGATACCAATGCGTATCTCTTGAAGGAGTATTTTGGAATTACAGACGGAGAGGTGGTGTATGACTTCATGCTCGATGAGCTCAAAGAAGCAGTGATGAAGGGCATAGTAATCGTTCCTACTAATGGTCGGGCTTTACATAATCCCAATTTTACGGCGCCCGGACCACTCCAGCACATGCTCGTCATCACGGGTTATGATGTGACAACCAAAGAATTTATTACCAATGATCCGGGAACAAGAAAAGGGGACGGATACCGATATCCAGAGCAAGTTTTGTTTGATGCTATTCGTGAATATCCAACTGGAAAGCACCTCCCTATCACCACCGAACGTAAAGCAATGATACTGATTCCGTTCACAACGAAGGATTGATTTTTTGAGTATTTATGGTAGGGTAAGCCTATCGTTTTCCTGCTTACCATTGGAGGTTTCACATGGCTACTGAACGGAAGACTTTGTTTTTTGCTGAACCGATTACGACGGAAGCAGCTGAACGAATTGGTTCCTATCTTGCAGAGCGTCAGATCGCCTGCAACTGGCGTGAAGGTGTTGAAGATACCGAGGGAAAACCTCATCAAGGCTGGGACGGGCTTGATCTCAGGACAATGCGACTCATCCGGTCGATGCAGCGACAGGACACCCGAGTCCTTGTCGGTTACTGGGAACATGAGGATTCGGGTGGGGCCAGGCTGAAGTCAGCGAATTTCATCGTGATTACGGCACCTGGTCTCAAACTGCGTCGCTCAGCCAAATACAAGCAGGCTGCTGGGCAGATTCCGAAGCGAACCACTACCTGAATCTATGCCGGCCCTTAGGAAACCCTCGGGCCGGCACGATCATTTTTTGAGGAGTATATAATAGAAAGACTATGGCAATAGTTCGATCGAGAAATATTTTTGACCCAGCGAGCGAGACAGCGTTTAAGTTGTCACGCTCCAAACTGGAACTCTTCCTCGAGTGTCCGCGGTGTTTTTATATTGATCGCAGGCTGGGCATTGGTCGGCCGACAGGGCCACCGTTTAATCTCAATAAAGCTGTGGATACACTCCTCAAGAAGGAATTTGATATTCATCGATCAGCGGGGACGCAGCATCCTCTCTTAGAAAAGTATGACGTTGATGTGCGGCCAGTGTCTCATGAAGAGCTCGATATTTGGCGGGAGAATTTTCAGGGTGTGCAATATCACCACCAGCCAACACATTTAATCATTACCGGTGCAATCGATGACCTCTGGATCAATTCTCGTGAGGAATATATCGTCGTAGATTACAAAGCAACCAGTAAGGATGAAGTAATTGATAAGCTCAATGATACTTGGCACCATCAGTATCGTCGTCAGATGGAAATCTATCAGTGGCTCCTCCGAGCAAATGGCTATCGTGTTTCGCCAACTGGGTATTTTGTCTACTGTAATGCAGGCACAGATAAAACGGCTTTTGATGGGAAACTTGAATTCGATGTTCGTCTTATTGCTTATGAAGGGAATGATGATTGGGTGGAAGGGGTTATTTATCGAGCCAAAGAGTGTCTGATGGGAAGTGCTTTGCCTCAAGCCTCGCCTAATTGTGACTACTGTACTTTTGCTGAAGCGAGGGCAAGAGTTGAAAGGTGATAAAAAAAGCGCCGCGAGCCTGTTGGCTCTTGGTGCTTGAGGTGGTCTGAATGATGGTTTCCAACAGATCAGATAAGTGCTGGTTGTTTCTGCTTCAGGCTTTTTCGTCTAGGACGTTGGGTAGGTGGAGTAGTTGCTTTTAGCAGCTGAGCGAGTGCGGGGGTTATCGGCCAACCGGAGCTGTTGTTAACTGAATCTATCTGGAGGTGTTCTCTGGCTGCTTCCAGCAGAAGGCCAGGCTTCACACTTGGATGTTGCCGGAGTCTACCACATTCTGCTTTCACTGTACGGAAGTTCGTACTCAAGCTTCCATCGTAATTTGCGATCAGTATTGAAATTGCTCCGCCTAAAGCAAAACCTTTTCGGCGTTCCAGGATAGTTTTCTGCTGGAACAAAATGAGGGCTTGCAGTGCGATCACACGAACAGCATTAGCGCTGAGATGGGCCATTGCCTACCTCCTGTAGTTTGGAAATTTACTGATTGATATTATATACACTTTACATTTATTAGTCAAGATGTTAGAATGGAGCGCGTATGACTCATCCTTGGATCAAAAAAGTAAGTATTGCGAATTTTCTCAAAGAAAACCCGTTGCCGGAAATGCCGGGGGTGTATTTTTTCTTGGATCAAAAGGACACAATCCTCTATATAGGGAAGGCGACAGTACTCGCTGATCGAGTGAAGAGTTATTTTGGTGATGACCTCGATGCTGCGCGCGGACCAAAGCTTGTCCTCATGCGAGAGCGAGCGACACAGATTGCTTGGTGGCCACTCGACTCAGTTCTCGAAGCGCTTCTTCTTGAGGGTCAACTTATCAAAAAGTACCAGCCAGTTTTTAATACCGATGCCAAAGACGATAAAAGTTATAACTATCTCGTGATTACTGATGAGGCCTTTCCGAGGATCTTGGTGGCGCGTGAGCGAGATATTATCGCTGGAAAGATTTCTTACAAAATAAAAGAACAGTTTGGACCGTATCCACGAGGAGGAGCACTTCAGACAGCTCTCAAAATTGTGCGGCACATTTTTCCCTATCGGGATAAATGTATTCCCTACACCGAAATCAGTGAAGGAGAACGCTCTCGGATAAAGCCTTGTTTTCATGCACAGATCGGCCTTTGTCCGGGGGTATGTATCGGAACTATGACCAAAACTGATTATCGGAAACAGGTGCGACGTATTAGTCTGTTTTTTTCAGGCAAGAAAGCAGACCTGGTGAAACGACTGGAGAAGGAAATGCATATGGCGGCTAAGGCACTTCAGTTTGAAAAGGCGAGTGAAATCAAAAAACTTTTGTTTGATCTTGGTCATATTCGTGATGTAGCGTTGATGAAAGCTGATCGAGATGAAAGTTCAGCAGCTCGAATCGAAGCTTATGATGCCGCTCATTTTCAGGGGGGAGCAAGTGTGGGAGTGATGACGGTAGTGCAGCATGCTATTGTCAAAAAAAGTGAGTATCGACTCTTTAAGCTCCGCGGCGAACACAATGGGAATGATCTCTCGGCTCTGGAAGAAATTTTGACGAGACGTTTTGCTCATAAGGAATGGACACTTCCTGAGCTGGTGGTAGTGGATGGAGCACTCCTTCAGTCGGAAGTAGCAGCCAAGGTTTTAAAACGGAATAAGTTAACTATCCCGATTGTGGGGGTGGTCAAAGATGAGAGGCATCGACCCAAGAAGGTGATTGGTCCACGCTCACTGGTGAAGCGATTTGAACAGGATATTCTCTTGGCGAATGCTGAGGCTCATCGCTTTGCTATTGGCTTTCATCGTAAGAAAAAGCGTGAAGCATTTCTTTTGGGGTAAAGTACGGACTGCCTTGAGTAGGTCTTTACCTCACGTGGGAAACCTGGTACACTGGAAAACAACTTGTCTTTTTTCTTAGCGCTTCCAGTCCTGCTTATGCCTACGAGTCACGGCAAAAAGAATGTCATTGAAATTCGGGGAGCTCGGGTCAATAATCTCAAAAATATCGATATCGATATCCCGCGTGATGCCTTTGTCGTCGTGACGGGACTGTCGGGATCAGGGAAATCATCACTCGCTTTTGATACGTTGTATGCGGAGGCAAACCGACGTTACGTCGAGAGTCTCTCTTCGTATGCTCGGAATTTTATGGAGGGATACGACAAACCCGATGTCGATTCCATCAAGAATCTCTCCCCAGCCATTTCGATCGATCAAAAAAGTGTATCGAGGAGCCCACGATCAACAGTGGGTACTATGACTGAGGTGTATGATTACCTCCGGATTCTCTTTGCTAAAGTCGGAACCCCGTGTTGCCCAAGTTGTCACCAGATTTTGTCACGCACCTCGCCGTTAGTTATCTTGGAGCGCCTGCTTCTTTTGCCAGCAGAGTCCAATGTAGCGGTGCTGGCCGAAAACAAGCAGTGTGAAGGAAAGACACTTGGTGATATGCTCGATCTTATTTCTGATTGGGGATACGTACGAGTGTTGTGGAAGGATGAGATGTTTCTTATTAGTGAATTGAGATTGCGAGCAAATCTCAGTGAACGAGGTCCTATTGCTATTGTGGTTGATCGCTTTAATCTTGATCCAGCTCGGCCTGATAAGGAGCGCATACTGGATTCTCTTCACTCAGCTTTTCATAGCGGCGAAGGGATTTTGAAAATCCGAGTAGACGGGGAATATTGGCATACCTTTTATGAAAAGTTTCGTTGCGAAAAATGTCAGATAGAATTGCCAGAATTTACCCCGGCTCATTTTTCTTTTAATAATCCAGAAGGCGCCTGTGGGCATTGTGGTGGCCTCGGGGTGACACTTAAGTTTGATCCGAAGCTAGTGATCCCCAACGAAAATCTTTCATTGGCCGAAGGTGCTATACGTCCCTGGAGTAAAATGAATGGCGGTCGTGGAGGCAATCATGGCCCCTATCTTATTTTGGAAGCAGTAGCTAAGCGTGAGAAGATTCCGCTCAATGTTCCAATCAAAAAACTATCAGCCAAGCAGAAACAGTTTCTACTCTATGGTGAAACAAATACCACAAAGGATGGGGTATTTACTGGAGTTATTGGGATGCTGGAAGAAAAGTATCAAGATACCAAATCTGATCACTTACGAGGAGAAATTGAGACTTATATGTACACGGAGACTTGTCCTGATTGTCGAGGGAAACGTCTCAAACCGGCATCGTTATCAGTCTTGGTAGCTGATCAATCGATAGACCAGATTGTTGATCAAAGTGTGGAACTCCTTCTTGAGTGTTTTGATAAGCTCAAAACAAAATTGTTGACTGATGGTCACCCTCAGAATTTGGTGGATACTTTATTTCAGGAAATGGATACAAGGCTCTCGGCGGTTGATAAAGTTGGTCTGGGGTACCTGACTCTTTCTCGAGGAGCGGATACTCTTTCGGGTGGCGAGGCTCAACGAATTCGACTTTCGGTACAAATCAAGTCAGGACTTTCCGGTATCATCTATGTTTTGGATGAGCCATCAGTAGGTCTTCATAGTCGAGATACAGATCGTCTCATTAGGGCTCTCGATGAACTTCGAGGTGCTGATAACTCGCTGGTGGTTGTTGAGCATGATGTAGCTATTATGCGTAAGGCTGACTGGATTATTGATCTAGGTCCCGGTGCTGGTAAGGAGGGTGGCGAAATAATTTTTTCTGGCCCCCCAGAGAAGCTTTTCAAATCAAAAATTCTTACCGGCGAGTACCTTTGTGGGAAGCGTTCGGTTGTTGAGCCTGCCAAACCTCGTAGTGGTAATGGAAACAATCTTGTTATAGTAGGGGCTACTGAACATAATTTGCAGGGGGTAACAGTAGAAATTCCTCTAGCAAAATTTATTGCTGTAGCTGGTGTCTCTGGTTCTGGGAAATCAACCTTGGTCCATGATATTCTGGCTCGCGCTCTGGCAAAGCGCTTTTATCAAGCTAAAACTCCCCCGGGTGCCCATCAAGAGATTTGTGGTCTAGAACATATAGATAAGGTGATTACGGTGAATCAGGATCCGATTGGTCGTACCCCCAGATCGAATGCTGCTACGTACACAGGAGTATTCGGCCATATTCGTGAGGTGTTTGCTGATACGCCAGAGGCCAAAAAAGAACGTTATACTGCGAGTTCCTTTAGTTTTAATATGCGAGGTGGACGATGTGAGATCTGTCAGGGAGGAGGATTGAAGAAGATTGAGATGTATCTTTTGCCTGATGTCTATATTCCTTGTGAGGCATGCAGCGGAACGCGCTATAACCAAAAAACTCTCTCACTACAGTATCGAGGAAAAAATATTGCAGAAGTTTTGAGCATGACCGTAACCGAGGCAAGGGGATTCTTTCTCGACCAACCAATGATTGAGGAAAAACTCAGAGTGCTTGAGGAGGTTGGATTAGGTTATTTGGTGCTGGGACAGAGTGCCCCAAATCTTTCTGGTGGCGAGGCTCAACGTATCAAGCTCGCTACTGAACTTGCTCGAAAATCAACTGGCAATACACTGTATATCCTTGATGAGCCTACGATCGGTCTTCACTTTGAAGATGTGCGGAGATTGCTTGAGGTCTTGAATGCATTGGTTGATCGAGGCAATACAGTCTTGGTTGTGGAGCATAATATAGATGTTATTCGAGCGGCTGACTGGGTGATTGAGATGGGTCCAGATGGCGGGTCGCGTGGTGGACAAGTCTTGTTCTCTGGTACGCCAGATAAATTGAAGAAAATAAAAAATAGCCCTACCGCCAAGTATCTCTAAAAAATAGTATGCTCTCAAAATTTGTCTTAGCAACGATTGTTTACTACGACACGCTCGAGTATCCGATGACAGCATTTGAGATGTGGAAGCATTTGCTTATCCCTGATGGGGTTACCAATATTCCCAAGGCGTCCCTCCGAGCTATTGAACAAACACTAGAGTCGCTCCAGTCCCGCGGTTCGGTGGAACAACATCATGGTTTTTGGGTATTGCCTCGCCGTGGGAAGCTCGTTTTGGATCGGATTCAGCGAGAAAAACGAGCAGTAGAAAAAATAAAACGAGCAGTAAAACTTATCCGGCGGTGTAGCTGGATTCCTTTTATCAGGATGATTGCCCTCACAGGGAGTCTCTCTATGAAACAAGGTGATCGATTAAGCGATTGGGATCTTTTGGTGGTCATGAAGAGTGGGGCTATTTGGACTGGTCGTTTCTTGCTTACATTTTGGTTAACGATACTGGGTCAACGGCGGCATGGACAGCACATTACTGATAGGGCTTGTCTGAATTGCTATCTAGCTGATTCAGCGCTGGAAGTTCCTCTAAAAGACGTTTTTTCTTCTCATGAGTATCGATTTATGTATCCTGTTACGGGCGAAGACACCTTTCGATCTTTTGAATTAGCTAATCGTTGGATGGCACGTTACCGTCCCCATTTTCTGCCAACGACAGTTCCATCGCTTTTTCTCACTTCACCACAAAGATGGGTAGGGATATCTCAGTCTGTCCTGGAGCAGTTGTTTACCCATCGATGGCTCGAAAAATATCTTGGGCAGTATCAAAGGCAGCGCATCGAACAAAATCCAAAAACCCAGATTTCTGGTGGGTTTATCTTGGCTAACGATGAAGCACTTGTTTTTCTTCCCGAACCAAAAGGCCCAAAAGTGTTTGACCGTTTTAAAGAGAGTCTTTCTCAGAATTCTTTGTAGAATCAGCACGGATTATTTCTAGTAATGAAGACCTGTTTTTTAGCGACTGAAAAGTTGGTGTATACTGAGAGTAAACCAATATCAATATTCAAACGGCGTTATGCCAAAGTTTTTGTATACAGCCAAACATGTTACCACGGGTGAAACCAGAGGCGGTGAAGTGATAGCTAAGGATGAGAAAGAGCTTGCTCAAGGGTTACGATCTGAAGGGTATCTGGTGACATCAGTGGAGCAGACAGAAAAAGAAGCCGGCACTGTCCAGGTTCGTTTCATGGACCGGTTTCTTTCGGTGCCACTCAAAGAGAAAATGATTTTTGCAAGAAATCTGGCGGTTATGGTTTCGTCTGGTCTTACGGTCTCGAAATCTATTTATAATTTGAGCATCCAAACCCCGAATGCTCGTTTTAAGAAAATTCTTCAGAGTATTCACGAAGATGTTCAATCTGGGAAGCAGCTTTCTGAAGGGTTAGCTAAGTATCCTGGAGTGTTCAATGAACTGTTTGTAAACATGGTTTCTGTTGGTGAAATTTCCGGAAATCTGGAAGAAGTACTCGATATCTTGGCGCTTCAGCTTGAAAAAGAGCATGATCTTCTCTCCAAGGTGCGAGGGGCAATGACATATCCGGCAGTTATAGTAGTGGCTATGATTGGTATTGGAATTCTGATGCTTACCTATATCCTCCCAAAGATTACTCAAGTATTCGTTGATATGGATGTGGAGCTTCCCAAGACAACGCTCTTTATTATTGCAATGAGTAATTTTGTACGAGATCACTGGCTGATTACTATCGGTATCGTAGTTGGATCTGTCCTCTCAATTCGTTTTTTTGGAAAGACTGATACGGGGCGTCATTTTTTTCACTGGCTTTTCTTGAAATTGCCAGTGGTGGGTAATATCATCATCAAGGTAAATTCAGCCCGTTTTGCCCGTATCTATAGTTCTCTTCTCAAGAGTGGTGTCTCAGTTGTGAATGCTTTGGCTATTGTGGCCAGGACGCTGGGGAATATTTATTACAAGGAGGCACTTACCGCTGGGATTGACGAAGTACAAAAGGGGACTGAACTCTCAAAGATAATTGAGAAGTACCCAAAAATTTTTCCAGTGATGGTAGCGCAAATCATTCAAGTAGGTGAGGAGACAGGGAAAACAGAAGACGTGCTCCAACGATTGGCAGAATTTTATGAAGAAGAGGTTTCTCAGATTACCAAGAATATGTCATCTATCGTGGAACCGATACTAATGCTCTTGATCGGTGGATCAGTTGGTTTTTTTGCTGTAGCGATGCTTCAGCCAATGTATAGTGTTTTGGAAAATATCAAATAATTCTTTTTGCTTTGTGAAGCAATCAGATATCTTTCTTAAGAAGAATAAAAGAGAAGCGTCTCGAGGTTTTACCCTCATCGAGGCCCTGATGTTTCTTTTTCTTTTTTCTGTTATCACCCTTTCTTTTTATCAGACATGGATTTTGGCAACCGGACATATTGTAAATGTCAAGAGTCGATTGGGGGCAATTGCTGTAGCAAATCAGCAGATGGAGATAATTCGGAGTATTATTTTTGACGACATTGGTACCACTACGGGTATTCCGGTAGGGACGTTAGCTGAAAATCAAACTCTTTCTGTGAATAATGCTGTTTTTAACGTGCACACACTTGTACAATTTGTAGATAATCCGACAGATGGCACTCTTGGGGCGGGTACAGACATTGCTCCAAATGATTACAAACAAGTCACGATTACGGTATCTTGGGGAGGTGGCACTGATGCGGAGAAGATATCTACCACATCAATTTTTTCTCTTGATGGTGTTGAATCGGTAGCAGCAGGTACAGGAATTCTCTCCGTTAATGTACTCGATGGTACTGGTGCCGGGGTGTCGGGGGCATCTGTTCATATTGTAAACAGTAGTGTCGCGCCCGCTGTTAATATTACTGCTTCTACTGATACCAATGGTAATCTGACATTTCCTGGAGCTCCAGCTTCAGTTCAGGGATATCAGATTAGTGTAAGTAAGTCTGGTTATTATCCTAATACTACCTATCCACCGTATCCAACCTCTACCTTTAACCCAGTAAATATTCATACCACGGTAGTAGCTGGTAGTCTCACTGCTACTACTTTAGTGAGCGATGCTGATTCGGATATTAGTTTTCGAACACAGGATCCTTTTGGTACTGATGTTGCTGATGTTGATTTCGAGATTACCGGTGGATTAGTTATTGGTAACGAAATTTCCGATGCCTCACCAGTTTATGACTATACACAGTCACTCACCACTAATGGAAGTGGAGAAGAAAATATCACCAATAGAAGTGCTGGAGTGTATACAGTAGTGCTTGATGCTAGTGAAACTACTTATAGGTTTCTTCGACTTTCTCCGGAGGAAGTCGATTTTGGGACTATTAACCTATCGGCAGGTACCAATAAATCAGTGACAATGGTCTTGGCTGACAAATCTTTCAGCTCTGCTTTGATCACAGCTGTAAATTCAGCTGATAATCAACCTATTGCTGGGGCTAGTATCCGACTTACCAATGTTGGAATTGGTTATGATACAACCGTTACCACGGATACATATGGACAGGCTTTCTTTCATACTGCGAACACCCCTTTAGTAGCAGGGACATATGATGTAGAAATTACTGCAGCAAGTTATGTCACTAAGACAGGAACGATAGATATTGCTGGGGACAAACTTGAGGAAAAACAGTTTGCGCTTGTGTTTATTCCAGGCTAGTCAAAAAATACCTATGAGAATTGTTCGAGGGATGTCTTTTATAGAAATGATTGTAGCTATTCTTATCATGCTACTCGGGATGAGCGGATTTACGTATCTTTTTGTGGATAGTTGGAGATCGAATAAGTTTATCATTGAGATGGGTAATGCTTCACTTCTTGCATCACGATCCGTAAACAATTTGGTTGCAGATTTACGAAAAGTTCGTCAGGCAGATAATGGTGACTATCCCATTGAGTCCGGCGATGATTTTGACATCAAAGTATATATTGATATTGATAATGATGGTGTTACTGAGAGAGTACATTATTACCTGCAGAGCGGATCTCTCTATCGGGGAGTAAGAGAGCCAGTCGGCAATCTTCCGGTTAACTATCCCAATGGTGACGGTACCACTACTTTGCTGGCTAACTCCATCATCAATTCAAATACACAGCCTGTTTTTTCTTATTATAATGATGAATATCCTTCTGACACAACGAATAACCCATTAGCGACCCCAGTAAATGTAGCTGAAGTAAAGATGGTGAAAGTACATCTTATGGTCAATATTGATCCACTCAATGTTCCTGAGCATATCAATGTTGAATCATTTGCTGAGCTCAGGAATCTTAATGGTTACTAATGTATTTGTATGAGAGTGGTACGTGGATCAGCTTTAGCCTATGGCCTTGTGATCATGACAGTAGTCATGATACTTCTGACGTCTATTGTGACTTTTGTAAGTTCGTATCTTCAATATAGCTTGAAACAGCGTGATCGAGAACAGGCGTTACATATTGCCGAGGCCGGTATACACTTTTATCGCTGGTATCTTGCTCATCAACTCGACGGGCGGACAGCGAGTCAGATTCAGACTTTTTGGGATGCCGGGACGGCTTTGGGCCAATCAACGCCCTACGTCAGTTCCTTTGGCGGGGGTGAGTACTCAATCACAGTCACTCCTCCAAGCTCTGGACAAACAATTGTATACATAACCTCAACTGGTCAGACAAATCGCTATCCAGACCAGTCTCGAACCATTCGGGTGAGGTTGCGAAGGCCTTCTTGGAGTGAGTATGCTGCACTTACTGATGAAGCAGTACGCTTTGGTACTGGGACAGAAGTTTTTGGGAAGCTTCATTCTAATAATGGGATTCGTTTTGATGGCCTTGCTCACAATGTGGTCTCAAGTGCAGTTGATGAGTATAATGACCCCGATCATACTGGCGCCAATGAATTTGGTGTCCATACTCACGTTAATACTCCGCCATCATCAGGGATTAATAATGCTTTTCGTGCAGCCGAGGCTCCGCCGAGTACTGTTGCTACCAGGACAGATGTTTTTGAGGCAGGGCGCGTATTTCCTGTGGTCCCACTTGATTTCAGTGGCCTTCTCGGTGATTTGAGTTTGATGAAGAGTGAAGCTCAATCGGGAACGAATGGAAGCAGATATTTTGATAACACGAGACAGGGGAGGCATATTATTCTGAAATCAAATGATACTTTTGATATTCGAACAGTGCAGAGTTTTAATGCGTCTACCAATGAAATCATCAATTATAATGGTGGTTGGTCAAATTATCCGATTCCAAATGGGGGGGTTATTTTTGTAGAAAACAATGTGTGGCTTGAAGGAACGGTTAATGGTCGTAGAGTCACGGTAGTGGCAGCCAACCTTATTTCTGCCTCACAAAAAACTGTATATTTAGGAAAAGATCTTCGATATACCAACTATGATTGCACTGATATGATTGGAGTTATTGGACAGAATGATGTTGAAGTTTATCGACAGAGTAATGACATCTTGCGCCTAGATGCTGCTCTTTTAGCGCAATCTGGTAGGGTGGGCAGGGCAAATTATACCGGAGCATATGCTATTCGGGATACGATTACTGTCTATGGGTCGATTGTGAGTAATCAGCGGTATGGATTTGCTTGGGCAGATACGATGGGGAACCATGTTTCAGGATATCAGACTCGTAATTTATATTACGATAACAATCTTTTGTATTGTCCGCCGCCATATTTTCCTACAGGGACACAGTATGAACTTGATCTCTGGGAAGAGCTCTAGTGTTGTTTGATAAATGTTTGTAGCCAGGTGTGTTATTATAGTAAAGAAGAAAAAATAGAAAGCAAAAACAAACGCTCGGTATGAGCTTGCTTTATAAGAAAATTTTTAATCTTTTCCCGCAGTCTTTTGGACTGGATCTCTCGGACCTTTCTTTAAAGGCTCTTTGGCTTGAACGTGAGGGAAAAGAAGAAATTGTGACAAGCTTTGGATCAGTACCCCTTTCTTTGGGGAGTGTTGTTGACGGTGAGATTATCAAAGAGGAAGTGGTGGTACAGGCTATACATGACATCATGGCAAAGACGGAGCCGTCGCCGATCCGTACGAAAAAGGTTATTTGTTCGCTTCCAGAAACAAAGGCTTTCTTACGTATCATTGGTTTACCTGAGATGGCTCCAGACGAGGTAAAAGAAGCCATTAAATGGGAGATCGAGGCAAATATCCCACTTACTCTTGATCAGGTTTATTACGATTATCAAATTCTTGAAAAGAAACTGATACCAGAAAAAGGGAAAATGAGTATTCTGGTGGTGGCGGTAGCTCGTAACATGGTGGATCAGTTTCAGGGGGTGCTTGAAAAAGCTGGTTTGGAAGTGGCTGGTTTTGAGACAGAATCAATTGCACAAGCTCGGAGTCTTCTTTCGGAGAAGGATGAGGATAAGACAAGGCTCATCATCGATATTGGCGATCGAAGAACAAGTTTTTTGGTAGCGATAGGTAATACTCCCTGTTTTACATCTAGTGTCCCGCTGTCTTCTCAAATGATTACAGATGCTATTTCCAAGGAAATGAAGATATCTTTTGATGAAGCAGAGGCAATGAAGATAAAATACGGTCTAGGATCCCTTGCTCTCAAAAGTCCTCTGTTTAAGGCTGCTCAACCGGTTTTGGAAAATATCGCTGTTGAAGTTGAGCGATCAATAAACTTCTATCTTTCGAATCTACGATATTCAAAGTCAATTGATAGTATTGTCCTCTGTGGTGGTGGGTCAAACATGAAAGGTCTATTGCCGTATCTTACAAAACGTCTCAACCAGTCAATTGAATTTGGTAATCCTTGGGTTAATGTCCACCTGGGACGGATGCTCCCGCCGATTGATAGAGGACACTCAGTTCAGTATTCAACAGTGATCGGCCTCGCTCTGCGTGGTCTTGATGAGTATGCGGATTTTGCTTAATCTTCTTCCTAAAGAAAAACAACAAGAGCTTTCGCGGAAATTTTATTCTCGGTTTTTTCTTTGGCAAACTTGTCTCATATTAGTCCTGGTTATTTTTTATGCGACTGTTCTTGGGGGTATTTATTTCTTACTCAATTATCAAGTGAAGGGAGCTCAATTGGCTCTGGATAGTTTCAATCAATACAATCAGGAGTCAAGGAAACTCACTGAATACCAAGAGGCTTTTCGACAAGCCAATAACCTGAGTGCGGACATAAACCGATATTTGGATCAACATCATCAATGGGGAAAATTATTCTCCCTGCTAGAGAAACTAACCCCAGTAGGGGTATCTCTGACTGGTTTGAGTACTAAGGACTATACGGTTTCTGTCGCTGGGCGAGCTGATACTCGTGATCAGTTTTTGGCTTTTGAAGCAGCTCTTAAAGCGGCTGAGTGTACCAGTGATGTCAAAGTCCCGCTCTCTAATCTCTTTGCTCAGACCGAACTAGATTTTCAGATTGACTTTAATATCAAGAAGGAGTGTCTTTTGAATCGTAATTAGGATGTATGGCGAACAACACTCAATGGAACAAGGTAAAACCATGGCTCATTCAAGGAGGGCTTTTGCTTGGAATGGGTATGCTTTTTTGGTTTGGGATAAAGCCACTTCATACGATGATTTCTGCGCGGATGGATACGATACAGCAGCTTGATGTGATGCGGGAATTTCGATCTAGTGAAATCAAAAAACTTCCTGATCTCGAGAAACAGAATGAACTCATTCAATCATACAAGAAGGATCTCATGATTGTGCTTGCTAAAGATGATTTAGTTGGATTTATCCAGAAATTGGAGGAACTAGCAGTAAGTGAAGGAGTAAAAATAGAAATTGTCTCGAGAGATAACACTCTTTTGGAGAGTAAAATAACAAAGTCGGAAAATACCAAGGAAAAAAAAGTAAGTAGTGAGACGGGTTCTTCTAGTGAGGCAGCTCCACCGGTGTCAGCTGATAAACGTAAGGCCAAGAATTCGACGGAAATATTGGACAAGCTTCCGCTGAAGCATTATATTCGATTGACGTTGATTGTTGATGCTCCCTATGAGTCGTTGGTACGGTATCTAGCAAAAGTTGAAACGATGCCATATGCTCTAGAAATACTTGGCCTTGTTATTAAAGAATCTGAAAAGAAATCTGACGAATCAGGACCATCATTTAGTGGGGATTTTGTTCAGAGTGATATTTCTCAAGTGGACAATGGGGGAGGGGAAGCGTTGGCACCTATCCCACTATCGCCACTGATTCTTTCTGGGGAGTTTGATTTAGTGGTCTATACCAAGGAGTAGCTTCATTGCAGTATGAAAATGAAAATAAAAAAAATAAATTGGGTGAATATAGTGAAGTACGGTTTCTCCGTGTGGCTGCGTCATTATAAGCTACTCTTTTTTATCTCATTTCTTGTGGTAGCAGGATTGGGTGGATACGAGTGGAGGAGAAGCCTTTTTACTTACAGTTGGACTCCGGAGCAGCGAAAGGCATATCTTGATGCCACTATTAAAGAAACGGTTTTTCAGGAACAGCAGTTTCTTGGGTCTCTCAAGAAAATTGATGTTCTTCGCAGTGAACACGCAAAGAGGGTTAGTCCTAGTGAAGAACTCTTCATTTCAGGAAAAGAGGACTAGTCAGGCAATAATTATTGACAAAATACTACAAGTCTGGTATTTTGACATTTATGCCTGCACTACTTTCAATGTATCTCAAGAATCTCGGAGATTCTCTCCCTCGTTATCGTCAGGAGCAGATTTGGCAAGCGCTGTTTTCTCCAAGGTATCATTCCTGGGAGGAAGTTTCATCGTTACCAAAAATGCTACGCGATGAATTAATGCGAGAGGTGTCATGGATTAGTTTGAAAGAAAAATATGTTTTGTCGAGTAAGCAACAAGATACTTATAAGGCCCTCCTTGAGACGAATGATCATAAAATGGTGGAGACAGTGCTTATGAAGAATGCTCGGGGGCATTTTAGTATTTGTGTATCGTCTCAGGTTGGATGTGCTATGGCTTGCACCTTTTGCGCTACTGGAAAAATGGGTTTTACGAGGAATTTAACTGCCCATGAAATTGTAGATCAATACCGTTTCTGGATGTATTTTTTGAGGGAGCATCCCGCGTTAGATCAGCAGATCACCAATGTTGTTTACATGGGCATGGGTGAGCCCCTGGCTAATTACGATAACGTAAAAAGTTCTTTACAGACTCTTTTGAAATATACAGAGATGGGACCCACTCGCCTTACTGTTTCGACAGTTGGCCTAATTCCAATGCTCAGAAAAATTTTGTCTGATACTGATTGGCCGCCAGTAAAAATCGCAGTGTCGCTCCACAGTGCTGATGGTGAGACTCGGCGGAATATTATGCCATCTTCCTATCAAGGATTTCTGGAGGATCTGGCTCAGTGGACAAAAGAGTATTTTGCTCAATTTGATTCTCGTCGACGGCACCTAACTTTTGAGTATGTGATGTTAGCTGGAATAAATGATACCTCATCTCATGCAGAGAAATTAATTAAGTTTGCTCGGCGGGTGGGTAAGGTAAAAGTAAATCTTATTCCTTACAACGATACGAAAAGCAAGTATGAAACGAGCGAAAGTGAAGCGCTTATATATTTTGAAGAAAAATTGCGTCAGGCTGGCGTTGATGTTACTCGTCGTCGAACTATGGGAGCCGATATTGCTGCTGCCTGCGGTCAGTTGATAGTTGAAAATAAATCATGATGAAAGAAAAGCTTCTTTGGATATCTTTCTGTAGTGTAGCAATTGTCAGTTTGATTATTTGGCTTTTTTTCGATCTAACCAATAGATCAACTATCTCTCTTGATTATTTCCATCAAAACGAATCTAGAAAGACAGAAGTAGCCCATCAAGAGTTGCCTGAAGTGAAGGTGCTATTTGGTGGAGATGTCATGCTGGATCGTTATATTCGGACGGTCATGAATCGCAGAGGAGAAGATTATCCCCTGGTTCCTCTCCAGACAGTGCTTGCTGAAAACGATAGAGTTGTAGCGAATCTCGAGGGGCCAATTACTGAACATACGTCAGTAAGTGAGGGAAGCGCTATAGGAGAGAAAAAAAATTATGTATTCACTTTTGCACCAGGAAGTGCTAGTTTTTTGAAACGTAATCATATCAATATTGTAAATATTGGTAACAATCATATATTAAATTTTGGCAAGGGGGGAGTGCAATCGACGAAAAATTTTTTGGATACAGCAGGGGTAAGATATTTCGGTGATCCACTATCCGAAAAAAGAACGCTCATAGAAACTATACATAATACAAAGATTGGTTTTGTAAACTATAATGAGTTTATTGCTGAAGGAAAAGAGAAGGTAATGCAGGATATTCAGAAAGTAAGAGGAGTGGTTGATATTCTCGTAGTCTACGCTCATTGGGGAAAAGAATATGTTGGAGTGCCTTCGTCAGTGAGAGACTTGGCCCATGAATTTATTGAGGGTGGCGCTGATGTGATCATCGGGTCGCATCCACACATTATCCAGGAGAAAGAAGTATATCAGGGGAAGGTGATATATTATTCTCTAGGAAATTTTATTTTTGACCAGTATCAAGATTGGTCGACCCGACAGGGACTCCTTGTGAAGATGAAAATACATCCAACAACTCACGAACTTCGGTTTGAAGAAATTCCAATTATACTCAATCGTAGTGGTCAAACTGAAGTAAAATCAAAGACTATTGTGGAAGAATAGTGGTTGATTTTTCTTTTCTTTCTTAGTACACTAGCAGGACTTTATGTCTAATACTTACTTTATTCAAACATTTGGCTGTCAGCAGAACACAGCTGATTCCGAACGATTGGCGAGCTATTATGAGGCTCGCGGTTTTATGCCGGCTGAAAATCTTGAGACTGCTTCAACTCTTATTATCAATACTTGTATCGTCCGAGATCGAGCCGAAGAAAAAGTCTACGGATTAGTACAGAATCTTCGCGAAAAATCAAAACGACATAAAGATGATCTGCATATTGTTGTGACAGGATGCTTGGTGGGAGCAGCTACCCGAGAGCCGTCGGGAAAACTCATTAAACGGATGCAGGCAAGGCTTCCGGATGCAGAGTTTCTTCCTCTGGAAGAAGTTGGTTTTGAGCATGCCCCAAAACGTCAGCAAGGAAAATTAGCTTCTATAGTTATTTCTAATGGGTGCAATAATTATTGTGCCTTTTGCATTGTGCCATTTTCTCGTGGCAAAGAGCGTTCACGACCATTCCAGGATATTCTTGCTGAAGTGAGGCAGGCAGTATCAGCTGGGAAGACGGAGATTATGCTTCTGGGGCAGAATGTGAACTCTTATGGGGCAGATATTCTCTTTGAGGCTATGAAGAACAAGGGGAAATATGAACTTCCGAGTGGTGATCTGGTAGAGCCAGTGATGGTAAAGCATCTTGGTCGCCATCGTATCCCTACCATTTTCCCAAAGCTTCTCGAAGCGGTAGCTATCATTCCTGGAGTCGAAAAAGTTTCATTTCTGTCTTCAAATCCTTGGGATTTTTCTGATGCCCTTATCGAAACCATTGCTAAACATAAAAATATTGATCGCTTGCTCCATCTGCCGATACAGGCGGGGAGCAATAAAATAATCAAGGCTATGAATCGTTGGTACACACGTGAGGAATACCTTGACCTTATTGAGCGTATTCGATCCAAGGTCCCTGAAGTAAAATTTACGACTGACATTATCGTCGGCTTCCCCGGGGAAACAAGAGAGGATTTTGAGGAGACGCTTGATATCGCAAAGAGGGTAAAGTTTGATCGGGCGTACATTGCCTGGTACTCACCGCGTCATGGCACGGCGGCGCTCAAAATGAAAGAAGAAATAGATATTCATGAAAAAAAGCGCCGCTATACTGAGTTAGATCATCTTGTTTTGCGTCTTGCTGGCCGAGAGCATTTGATTGGGAAAACATCGCTCACACCGAAAGAGTAAGGAAAAATGCCTTAAGAGAGGCAAAATTATACCCTCTGCGGGAGATATTTTTTGTGGTATAGTCGAGATAAGTAATCGCCATAGGTGCGGTTATGATTCCTCAAGGAGGATGTCATGGATCGCTTTATTTCCGAGTTCATCCTGATGGGTCTGGTACTTTTCGCTCTCAAGCAACTTGAACCAGTCGCCCTGCGTCTCTTTGGTGTCTTCTGCAGCTGGGTGGCTAGCTGGCCATGGGTGCAGCACCTCGAGACACGATGGAAGGCGCGCCAGTTGCGGAAACGAGCAGAGGAAGCTTGGGGTACTCGACAGGCGGCTGATGCCTGGGAAAGACGCTTCGGGAAAGACGCCTCCTAGTCGTCCTCGGAGGACTCTCTCTATACCGTCTTTGGTTTCGATAAACCCGAGGCGGTGTTCTTTTTTGAAAAAGGAAAAAGTGCTAGGATGGGGGCAATTATTGAAATGGTATGCAAAACACGTATACACTTATCTCTTGGAATGTAAATGGACTCAGGGCAGCTGGGCGAAAAGGATTTATTGATTGGATGCAGGCAGGAAAATATCCGGTGGTGGGAGTTCAGGAGACTAAGGTGTCTCATCCTGATCAGCTCGACGAAACATTGAGGCATCCCGATGGTTATACGAGTTACTTTCATTCAGCTACCGAAAAAAAAGGGTATAGCGGCGTTGGGATCTATACCAAGATTAAGCCTATAAGTGTTAAGACGTTTTTTGGAAATAATTTACTGTCGCGAGAGGGTCGGGTGATTGAGATGGAATTTCGTGAATTCATTCTCCTGAATATTTATTTTCCTAATGGTGGATCTGGTGATTTGCGTCTCCAATACAAGCTTGAGTTCTATGAGGAGTTCTTGCACTACATTGAACATTTGAAAGGGCAGGGGAAGCCAGTGATATTTTGTGGTGATGTAAATACGGCACATCAAGAAATTGATCTGGCCAGGCCAAAGGAGAATGAAAACACCTCTGGTTTCATGCCCAAAGAACGTGTTTGGATTGATCAGTTCATCAAGGCAGGTTTTATTGATAGTTTTCGATATCTAAACCCGTCTCTAACACAGTACAGCTGGTGGGATATGAAAACAAAAGCTCGTGAACGAAATGTTGGTTGGCGGATTGATTATTTTTTTGTCGATGATCGACTCAAAAACAATATTAAGGATGCCTTTATACTCGATACGGTTCCAGGATCAGACCATGCCCCAACAGGACTCTCTTTGGTTTTTTCGGATGCTCTGTAACGATCTTCATCTTTGCATTTTATATGATAAGTACCCCACGAGAGCCTCTGGCAGAGCGGCGGCGTCCTAAGGCGCTCGAGCAGTTTCTTGGGCAGGAAAAACTTCTGGGCAAAGGGGCCTATTTACGCCAGATGATAGAACGCGATACGGTTCCCTCGCTTATTTTCTGGGGTCCTCCCGGCTCTGGCAAAACAACTCTAGCGAGGCTAATAGCTTCTGAGACATCAGCTCATTTTGTTTCGTTGTCGGCGGTTACCAGTGGGAAAAAAGATTTACAACAAGTTCTCGAACAGGCTGACGTGGCAAGGCGTCTTGGAGAACGGACGATTCTTTTTGTAGATGAAATTCATCGTTGGAATAAGGCTCAGCAGGATGCTTTACTCCCTCAGGTTGAGAACGGTGTCGTTACTCTGATCGGAGCTACGACCGAAAATCCAAGCTTTGAGGTAAATGCTGCTTTACTTTCACGGGCTCGGGTGGTGGTCTTTACCAGACATACTGAAGCGACGACAGTAAAACTTCTTCATGACGCTCTCAGAGAGGATATATATCTCAGTAAAAAGGGCATTGTTTGTACTGAAGAGGGAATTGGTTTTATCGCCGCTTTATCAGGTGGGGATGCTCGTGCGGCTTATTCTCTCCTTGAGGCAGTAAGCGAAACAGGTAAGGAAATTACACCAGAGCTAGTGGGCGAAATCGCTGAAAGGTCACATCTTCTTTACGATAAAGGAGGGGAGGAGCACTACAATTTGATTTCGGCACTTCATAAAGCTATGCGAGGGAGTGATGCTGATGCGAGTCTCTACTACCTGGCTCGTATGCTCGAGGCTGGTGAGGATCCGCTTTATATAGCTCGGCGCATTGTACGGTTTGCTTCCGAAGATATTGGCGTGGCCAATTCTTTGGCTCTCCCGCAGGCAGTGGCAGCCTTGCAAGCCTGCCAAATGCTTGGAATGCCGGAGTGTGAGGTACATTTAGCGCAAGCAGTAGTCTATATGGCTCTTTCCAAGAAATCAAATGCTCTTTATACCGCTTACGGTAAGGCTAAACAGGATGTCAGGGATTATCCTAATGAGCCAGTACCTCTTCATCTTCGTAATGCTCCCACCAAGCTTATGAAGACTCTCGAGTATGGTAAAGGATACAAGTATACGCCTGACTACAAAAACAAAAAAGAGGCCGAACAAGAGTATTTTCCTCAGAAGCTAAAAGGGAGAAAGTATTTGTCTCAGGTTTGATTTTTTCGAAAAAACTTTTTTCTCCCTGAAAGAGGATATGTTTGCGGGCGTGAAAACAACAGGTCTTTTTATGAGTAATGTAACAAGAGAATTTTCTCTTCCTGAAGCAGGATAGCTTTGCGGTCGAGAGAAATTCACTTGTTAAAGTTTAATTTTGGTTAAAAAAGAATCAAGGCGCTGCGAGTGATATCGCAAGCGCCGAGATAGGAAGGGGTGATCTTGGTCGCGTTGGACCTTAATCGCCATCAGGATTCCAAAGACAGTGCCAGACCAGCCTTTCTACAGGCTTTTGTGGTGGTTGTGGAGCGTTTGGTTTATCAGCTTTCACAACTGATGCTTGTCCCTGGAGGGGTAATGTAGCGACGTGACTCGCGCTACTCACCAGGTGCCGGTATCCCGGATTTTCCATGGCGAGGCGTTCTCGTAAGTTTGCTCCGTTGAGCATCACATTCTCCCAATTGTTGCACAAATGAAGAAGCCGGTTCCTTAAGGGGGGAGACCGGCTTCTTTTTGCTTTCGAAAGTGGAATTCTAGCGTCTACATTCAAGGGCAAAAACAAAACGGTCTCCTTCGCTCCAGAGGAGGAAGGTGCACATAAGACCCATAAAGATGCGACCGTTTTGTTGCATATGGGAAAAGTATAAAAACTCTCAAAGAGGATGTCAAATAGGTTTTTGGTCATATGAGTATTGTTTTGGAGTAATTATTTGACATACCAAAAAAAGTGTGTTACCATCCTCAAGCGGTTCTCGGCCAAGCTAGAGGCGAGAGCTTGAGGTGATGGAGCTGATGGAAATCAGTTTTGTCTATACAACGAACCCGTCAATTTAGGAGATGTGCAAACATGACGGATCAACGATTGGGCGGATTCTGCCCGCGAGTACTTGGGGCTTTTCTGCTCAAGGCGGAGGCTTTTCTTCGGAGTTCGGAGAGTGTCTATAGCGGCCTCCTCAAGATCGCCGAAGAGGTGGCGGCATACAACTTGGCCTATGCGACTGTCCTCATCAAGATGGCCCGGGGTTCCCCCCTCTGCCAAAGCTGGTTCTTCTATGCTTTCGAGAAGATGGTCTACACGGCGATGGCTTCTCCGAGTCGGTTGAAATCATGAAGTCGAAGCTCACAGAGGATGAGGCTTGGCGACTCGCTCGATTGATCGCTGGTCTGAAGCGTGCCGGAAGAGGTGCCAAGGCCACAAGGCTTTCCGCGATGCTTCAACCGCTAGCCTGTAGGCGTTTCAAGCCTTCCAATAGCCATGGCGTCAAGACCCGTCTGAGGACCCGCCCTCGCTAACCTGTACGTTCTCGGCAAGGCCCGAGATCAAGAGACCCTGCTGCGCATTGTCGTGGTAGGGTCTCAAAATTTTTTATGCTACACTAAGGTCTGAACTTTTTATTTATGCCATATCCAGCCCTGAGAAAAATAGCTCCAGATTTTTGCCTCTTAGATCAGGAGGGGAAAGAACATACTTTGAAGCAATATCGCGACCGATGGGTTATTCTCTATTTTTACCCAAAAGATGATACGCCAGGCTGTACGGTCGAAGCTTGTAGTTTTCGGGATAACTTCGCAGCACTCAGGCGATCCGGCGTTGTTGTGTTGGGTGTTTCGGTGGACCCGGTGAAAAAACATGCCAAGTTTGTCGAGAAATATGATCTCCCGTTTACGCTACTCGCTGATGAAGAGAAAACAGTGGTCAATCTCTACGGTGTGTGGGGGAAGAAAAAATTTATGGGCCGTGAGTATATGGGGACCAATCGAGTATCATTTCTTATTGATCCCAAGGGGAAGCTCGTCAAAATTTATGATTCAGTGAAGCCAGCCGAACACGTAGAAGAAGTTCTCTCTGATATGAAATCACTCAATAAATAGAGCTATGAGATTTTTTGTTACTGATACCAAACCTGTTGATGTTGTGGTACAACTCGTCTCCGGTTCAGCCGAGTACTTTATCCGGGAAGGCAAACAACTTACGCTCGTGCTTGGTTTTGGGGAAAAAGACAAGCTTACTTTGAGAGTCCTGCGCTTGTTGGTTCGTAAGGCGGTACAGAGTATCAAGCAGAAACAGTGTCGAGAGGTAGGATTTGTTCTCCCTGAGTGGCAGATCGGTCCATTTTCAATGAATGAAGAAGAGTTGGGGGAGATGTTGGTAGTCAACGTACTTTTGGCAAACTACGCATTTCATTCTTATAAAACTCCTCCAAAAGAAGGATTCCCTTCTCTCGAGAAGGTGTATTTTTTCGGTGCTCAGAACAAGAAAGTTTTTATTGACGTAATCAAAAAAGCCCAGATTATTGGTGAGGAGGTTAATAGGGCCCGATCGATCGCCAATGAGCCAGCAGGCAACATGACACCCGAACACTTGGTGCACCATGCCAAGCGTTGTCTTGAAAAACTCCCTATCAGAGTAACGGTATTTGATGAGAAACGACTGATCAAGGAAAATATGGCGGGAATACTTGCTGTGGGTAAGGGATCAGAGGCCAAGCCTCGTTTTATTGTTGCCGAATATCGCCAGGGTAAAAAAACAGAGGCGCCTATCGTACTTATCGGTAAGGGGGTAACGTTTGATTCTGGTGGTATCAATCTCAAGCCTTCCGATGCTATTTTGGGGATGAACATGGATATGTCTGGGGCTGCCACTGCTCTCCATGTTCTCTCTGCAGTTGCTCGACTCAAAATAAAGAAGAATATTATCGTTCTTATTCCAGCAGTAGAGAATATGATCTCTGGGCGCAGTTATCGTCCTGGAGATATTATTCGCACGGCGTCTGGCAAGACTATCGAAGTGCAGAATACTGATGCTGAGGGACGAATTATTCTTGCTGATGCTCTTCATTATGCAAAGCGTTATAAGCCGGGCTTAGTTATTGATGTAGCTACACTGACTGGTGCAGCTATGGTTGCATTGGGGGAGCGAGCTGCAGCACTTTTTACTGAGGATGAAAAACTTGAGAGTACCTTGCGTCATATTGGTATGTGGGTGGGCGACCCAGTTTGGCCGATGCCACTTTGGGATGAATACCTCGAAGATATTCGGGGGATTTATGCTGATATTGGTAATGTAGGAACCACTCGATATGGTGGGGCGGTTACGGCAGCCATTTTTTTGAAACAGTTTGTTGATTATCCCTGGGTTCATCTCGATATCGCACCGAGAATGACAGCGACCGCCAGTGAACAACTTGCAAAGGGATCTCTTGGTGCAGGCGTCCAACTTATAGTACGATTCTTGTCGGCTAAACAATAAACCTGTAGGAGATATGTCTTCTCGATACTTGGATACTAAGGCTATTGAACGAGAGCTCGAATCTGCTTTGGAGGAATTTCAGATTGCTATACAGGAAATTGAGCAAAGAACGGGTGATTTAGAGCGAGACTTTATTCAAGCTCTTGAGGCAGAAAAAATTAAAACGGTAAAAAAGAAACTTGGAACGGTATGAGTCGCCTTGAAGATTTTTCTGAAGTAGCTTGTGATGAGGAAATAGAAAAGAATTTTTCATTGGAGCAAAGTCGATCCCTGAGTGTTTTGCAGAAGATTCTAGAAGAAATTGAGATTCTCCAGCAGGAAGGTAAGTCTCCTATAAAAAAAAGATTGGAAACAATAATAAGGGGGTTAGTATCTGACGAAGAAGTACAGAGAATTAAAGAAAAGATAGGCTATTTTGATCGATTGGCAGCAATAGAAAAACAAAGGGAAGGAGCTCAAATAAAACTCCGAGAGCGGATGCGTCGAGTGCTCCTTTCAGTGGTGACAGCTGCTACGCTTCAGGGTGTTCCGAGCAAGGCTGAGGTTACCCCGGCCACTGCCAAAGTGGTCGTGGCTAGTCAAAATTCTACAGAGGCGAGTGAGTCAGTCAGTCTTTCTGAAAAATTGCGTTCCCCAGAACTTACTCATCAAGATATTTTTGATACCCAGTCACCTCTTAATGTCACATCAAAAAAACTGAATAAAGAGTCTCTTTCTCCCGGAGAGTTGGTAATAGTGCATGAACTAGCTAAAAAAGTACGAATGAGTAAGGAGGAATGGGCGGTAGTTTTAGGTAAAAATACGACTGGTCGTCTGACCTTTGAGTTATTTCGAGGTACCGAAGATGGTATATTTTTTTCTCTCGAGTCTATGAGGAAAATGGGTGTGACACGTTTTGATGTTGCGCACACACATCCTCTTTCAGCTGAAGATCTAGAGAGCCATGATCATGAGCTAGGTACCCACAAGCGTTTCCTTTATCCTCCGAGTGCAACTGATATCAGAACCTGTCTGGTGAATCAAAACCCCTTTAAAGTACACCGAGTAATTGATGCTAGTGGAATGTGGGAATATCAGTGTGATAGACAGAGTCCTCTTGTGGTTGAAACTGTAACCTCTTTGCAACGTTTAGGAGAAACCTTCGATCAGTTGAGTCAAGAACATAAGCTGACAACTAAAGAGAAACAACAGTTATTGAGAATAGTAGAAACTTTGTATACTAACTCATTTGCGGTAGTTGCTTTGGCCCAATACTTTACTGCTCTTGAGGAACGTTATCCTGGAATAGATGCGGCAGGGACACGAGCTCTCAATGAGCATGCTGAACGAGTCAAAAAACTGTCTGTTGTCTTGATGTCCAATGACTTATACGTCGAGTGGATTAGGAGAAATATGAATAAGTGGACAGACAGTGAGTTAGCTACACGTCTGCAGTTCTTTGTGCAAGAGGTTGAAAAAAATGGAATATTTATGTCGTATACTCCTTTTAAAGAACTGCCAAAACGAGAGGGGGAGAAATAAGACGTAGATTAACTACTCTGCCTGGTTCTTGTCAGGATGGGTAGTTATGGTAGAATTAGTATGTCATCCTTCCACGTAAGTATCCATCATCTTTGGTTTGACGCCCCTAGATTTTGGTCCATATCTTGTGGAAGGACCGACACTCGCGAGCAGGCCACGCAACGACGCGGCCGCTTTTTTATTTACCGAAAGAACAAGTTTGTATTTTTTCTCTGGAGCACTCTTTTTATGGAAGGTGTTTTTTATTTTTTCTAGGAAGTTGTCTTGGAATTGGATGATAGACGATCTCCATTCTTTCGGGAAAGAAACCCTTTGTTCAAGCCAATGTTGCGTTCTGTACGAGAGTGGTATAAAATGGTGATTAAGGACAGAAAAGTGGTGAAAAGTGGTGATTTTCACGTAAAAACTTTATCTGCCCGGCTTTCACTTCTCATTTCTCGAGGACGCTTATGTTCATCGGTGAGTACCAACATTCCATCGATCCCAAGAAGCGTCTCGCTCTTCCATCGAAGTTTCGAGGAGAGCTTGGGAGTCGAGTCATTGTTACTCGAGGCCTCGACGGTGCCCTTATTATTTATCCGATGAAAGTGTGGGAAGAACTAGCTGCAAAACTTGGCAGTCTTCCTATCGGAGAAAATGGGAAACGTAGTTTTACGAGACTGATGCTTGCAGGGGCGAGTGATGTCGAACTTGACGGACAAGGAAGAGTGCTTCTTCCTGAATACCTCAAGGAATCTGCGGGTCTCAAAAAAGAGGTGACGGTAGTTGGTCTCTATAACCGATTGGAAATTTGGGACAGTGCTCAGTGGAAGCGATACAAACACCAAGCTGAAAAAAATACCGAAAAAATTGCCAACGAACTTGGGGCACTCGGTATTTATTAAGGCAGTACACGAGTACCTCGAAAACTTATGGATACACCGAATGATCAGGCACATATTCCTGTGCTTCTCTCGTCAGTTTTAGAACTCGCTACTATTCGTCCGGGCATGAGTGTGGTAGACGCTACCCTTGGCGGCGGCGGTTACACACTGGCTCTTCTTGAGGCCGTGGGACCGCAGGGGCGAGTGATGGCTTTTGATTGGGATGAGCAGGCAATAGAGAGTTTCCTAAAGAAGATACCGTCTATAGCTCAGCGGGCTCTCGAGGAGAAGAGACTTATTTTGGTCCATGGATCCTACTCAACACTAAGAGAGGTAATGGCTCAAAATAACTGGCAGGGGGCTCATGTGATTGTGGCTGACTTGGGGCTCTCATCGATTCAACTTGATGATCCAACGCGCGGTCTCAGTTTTCAGAATGACGGTCCGCTTGATATGCGGCTCAATTCGCAGGAAACGATTACTGCTGCTGATATCATCAATACCTGGTCAGAAGAATCTCTTGGTGAACTGTTTCGAGTTTACGCTGATGAAGGTGAATCAGAGCGTATCGCTCGTGCCATTGTTTTGGCTCGAAAAAAGCAACCTCTTCTTCGGACAGGAGAACTTGCTGATCTTGTTCGATCCAATGTTGCTATTGCGCGTCGAAGAGCAAAGATTCATCCTGCGACGAAGGTTTTCCAGGCGCTTCGGATGGCGGTGAATAGCGAGAGAGAGCATCTCCAATCATTTCTTAGGCAGGGTTTGGAACAACTCTTTCCAGCAGGGAAGTTTCTGGTAGTAACCTTTCATTCTGGCGAAGACATCTTGGTAAAGCAGATTTTTCGAGAGCTGTCACAGGGTGGGCAAGCGGTGCTACTGACGAAAAAACCTCTTCAGCCCAATCAGGAGGAGATTGCTGCTAATCCACGTTCGAGAAGTGCCAAACTTCGCGGTATCCAAAAGCTGGTTTCAAACGAGGAATCTCGGTAGGGCGAACAAAAATCAATATCAAAACAATTTTCATATGCGTGCGCGAGTAATCCCAACAAGGGGGGTGTGTCGAAAGCCACAGTCAATTGGTAGTTGGCTGGTTTCCGGGACATCCCATATGTTTCTTGTATTGTCTGTTGCCTTTTTCTTTGGTGTTGGAGGGATGTATGTATTTGCTGTCAACGAGCGGGCTGTTTATGGATATGATATTCGTACGCTTGAGAAAGAACTAACCGTTCTTAAGAAAGAAAATGCTCAATTGAGGTTACGTGAAGCAGAAGGTCGTTCACTTTTGAAAGTTGAAGCAGGAAGTGCTAATCTCCGCATGGAGAAGGCGGATCCTATTGATCAAGTTACGATTGAGAAAAGTGGTCCAGTCGCCTATCGCTAAATTCTGAAATCTCTCTACAATGCGCCCCCGTCATCGCTCAACATTATTAAAAGGTACTGAGCAAACGGGTTCTGGTTTTTTGTGGCGATCCAGACTGCTTTTGGGAGTTTTAACTCTTGCTGCAGGGATCATTTTTAGTCGTTTTGTTTTTTTGCAGATTGTTGATCGGGATCGATTTGTCGCTTTAGCTGAGGAGCAGCATGTCATGTCGCAAGCGCTTATTGCTACTCGAGGTGAAATTTTTCTCCGTGATGGCGATAGTCTCTATCCTGCAGCGGTCAATCGAGAATACAAGATGGTCTATGCTGTGCCAAAACTCATCGAAGATCCAAACGGAACCGCTTTAGCTGTAGCAACGATACTTGGGCTTGATGAATCCAAAGTTCGTGAACGTATTGCTGATCGTCACGATCCTTTTGAAATTTTGAAGAAAAGAATAAGTTCTGAGGAAGAAGCTCGGCTCAAAGAGCTTCATCTTAAGGGAATAAATTTTTTGCCAGAAACCTATCGTTTTTATCCGGCAGAATCTCTTGCTTCCAAAGTGGTGGGCTTTGTGGGTCCGGGGGATGCTGGAGAAATAGGTATTTACGGAGTTGAGGCGAGTTGGAATAGTGAATTATCTGGAAAAAATGGTTATGTTTCTCAAGAGCGTGATGCGGCTGGTCGATGGATCAGTCTTTCTGAACGTGATCATACAGAAGCTCAAGATGGTCAGGGGATTGTGCTTACACTTGATCGAGTAGTGCAGCACGAAGTCGAAAAGATTCTCCGAGAGGGTTTGGAACAATACCGAGCAGATAGCGCGAGCGCTGTAGTGGTAGAGCCAAAAACAGGTAAAATTTTGGCTTTAGCGGTGGTCCCGGACTTCAACCCTAACGAATACGGCAAGGTCGAAGATCTTAGTCTTTTTATGAACCAAAATGTGAGCATCCCCTATGAACCTGGTTCGATCATGAAACCAATTACTATGGCTATTGGACTCGACGCTGGTAAAGTGAGTCCCCATACCGAGTATGTCGATACGGGATCGGTGGCGGAGGCCGGATATACTATCAACAATGCAGAAAATAAAGTCTATGGACGGAGTACGATGACAAAAGTTCTCGAAGAATCGATTAATACCGGAATGATATTCGTAGAACGATTGGTGGGCAATAGTGATTTTCGCGAGGCTCTCAAGCGGTTTGGTTTTGGAGCAAAGACAGGCGTGAGGCTTCCTGCTGAGCACGCTGGTAATTTGAAGAATTTGGATAATCTCAAGGCTAACCTGCAGTTTTATACGGCCTCGTTCGGTCAGGGTATTACCGCTACTCCAATCCAGCTTGTGATGGCGTATGCTGCTATGGCTAATGGGGGAGTTCTCATGCAGCCACAGATAGTCGATAGGTTTGTGCGGTCTGATGGGACCACTGTTTCGGTGGAACCTCAGGAAATTCGTCGAGTGATAAGCCAGGAGGCGAGTTATCAGATCGGAGAAATGTTACGAGGTGTTGTCGTTCGTGGCCATGGGAAGCGAGCCGATGTCCCGGGCTATTTAGTAGGGGGGAAAACTGGTACTGCGCAGGTGGCCAAGCAAAATGAAAAAGGCTACGAGGAGGGTCAGACGATAGGTTCTTTTGCTGGGTATGCGCCTATCAATGACCCGAAGTTTGCTATACTCGTAAAGTTTGATAATCCAAAAGATGTCATCTGGGCCGAATCAAGTGCAGCACCAACGTTTGGAAAAATCATGCAGTTTCTCCTGAGTTACGCCCGGATTCAGCCAACAGAGCCAATTCCATCTCCCAAACCATAACTTTTCTTATGCAGAAATTTATTCAGTCTCTTATCACTACCTTGGCGAAAATTATCCTTCGTCGGCATCAACCGATTGTTATCGGGATAACTGGATCTGTAGGGAAAAGTAGTAGCAAAGAAGCTGTTGCCCTGGTTCTCTCTAAAAATTTTGCAGTGCGATCTTCCTTTGGAAACCTAAACAATGAATGGGGCGTTCCACTGACTGTTATCGGGGTAGCAAGTCCTGGCCGTTCGCTGATTGGCTGGTTAAAGGTGTTGGGTAAAGGTCTTGTCCAGGCTTTGTTTCCAGTGAAGTATCCCGAAGTGTTGGTTTTGGAGATGGGAGTAGATCACCCTGGTGATATGGACCATCTTCTTTCGATGACGGGCGCGCCTCATATTGGTGTCCTTACTCATGTTTCAGGTAGTCATTTGGAATTTTTTGGCAGCATCGCGGCTATTGGCAAGGAAAAAGGAAAATTATTGGCAGCAATTGGAGAGACTGGCACAGCTGTCATTAATGCTGACAATGATGCAGCTCTCAAGGAGGCTGCGCGGACAAAGGCCAAGGTCTTGACATATGGTTTTGCCAAGGAGGCTCTCGTACGAGCCGAACACCTCAGGGTCATTCAGGAAAATGGACAGGTGGAAGGGGTGAGTTTCAAACTTAATTATAATGGCAAAAGTATCCCGGTTCGCCTCCCAGGTATTCTTGGGAATCATCAAGTGAATAGCATTCTTTCGGCAGTAGCTGTAGGTATTGCTATGAAAATGAACCTAGTGGATATCGGGAGTGCACTTCTAAATTTCCGTCCGCTCCCTGGGCGTCTCCAGGTGCTTCCTGGGAAGAGCAATCTGATGCTACTAGAAGATAGCTATAATGCCTCGCCTACATCTATTCGCGCAGCTCTCTCAACTTTGCGAGAAATTATTGCTCCACGTAAAGTGGTCATTTTGGGTGATGTATTGGAAATTGGCCCCACCAAACTTGATGAGCATCGTAAATTAGTTCCCGATATTATTGGTTCAGGCGCGACGGTTTTTGTAGGAGTAGGGCAGTATATGGGCCACTTAGCAGCCGCTCTTCACGGCACGACCTTTCCAGAAAAATCTATCTATCATTTTGATAATTATGAAATTGCTCTGAGGTCGCTTCCTTCTATTTTGCGGAGTGGCGATTTGGTATTGATTAAGGGTTCACAGGGAATCCGTATGGAAAAAATATCAGAAGCTCTTCTTGATGAAGCAATTGACGCACAGACTGTCTTGCCTCGTCAGGGCGCAACTTGGCAAGCCAAACCCTTTGTCCCACCTACTGAGTGGGAAGTGTAGTCGAGGGAGATTCTTATTGCGATATACTATTCATATATCGTCAATCTTTACGCATCTATCCTGCTTGCTATAAAGTAGGGTGTTAATCATACATAGTCTCTATGAATCAAAAATCTCTTCTTATCACTGCTTTACTCATAGTATTAGCTGGAGCGAGCTATTTCCTCTTTTCTCATCCCAAAGTAGAGGCACCGGTTACTGAACCAAGTCCAGTGGTGGAGGGATCAGTGGTAACTGGGGATGAGCCGATCGATACCTCTGACTGGCAAACCTATCGCAATGAGGAGTATGGGTTTGAATTAAAGTATCCAAAGGGGTGGCCTGAGCCATTACCATTCCAAAGGGTTGGTGATAATCAACGCACCTTTATTTATCAGGGAGGGGGCTTTGAAGGCTGTTGTCAGGGTGTTCGACTTGAGGTGACACAAAAACCAGCTGCTATTGTCTACCAACAAAGGTTGGAGAATCTTCCTGCAGGGGATTTAATAAGCAATCATCAAAGAAACTTGTTGGGTGTTTCTGCGCAGGAAATTGTTTATGATACTCATTATGGAAAGAACGAACGAGTTACGTTTGTGTCAGTTGGTAGTGACGAGACGCTAGAGCTTGGGGTGGCTGATGATGATAGATTGGCAGATCAGATTGTTAGCACGTTTTCTTCTTTGGTATCAAGATAGCTTTTTGCATGGTGTCCTAGCTAACCAGCCAAGACGCTCTTTGCTGGTTATTAGTACCCCATGTTCTCTTGAATTGGGTGTTAACAACCTAGCGATTTGGAGATCTTCATGAACGGAATCCGTGTGTTGGTTTGGGTGGTTCTGACACTGTGTGCGATCCAAGTAAATGCTGTGGAGGCCTGGAAACAAGTAGTTCCAAAGGCAACCAGGGTGACACAAGGTCATCTGCGGTACCCTAGTCCATACGCTGCTGGATATACACATTTCGGTGTCGACATTGACGGAAACTGCGGAGATGACATCTTCCCACTATACGACGGGGAGATCATCAATGTTGCAAGAAACACCAACGGTCTTGGTTTTGCAGTAATGATGAAACATCCTGGGAGGGGCAGAAATGGCGTATTGTACACCATTTATTTGCATATGCAGGAACTCCCGAGAAGGACGACGGGGTGGGTTCCTGCAACTGAGTCGATTGGAAGGGTTGGTGCGACAGGAGCAACCGGGGGCACGTGCCATACCCACTTTGAGATTCGAAACTTCTATAATCCGAATGCTCCGGGTGGTGGATGGTACCACGAACAATCGAAGAGTTGTTCAACTGGTTCCCTGAACATCTATGCATGCGGAGACCAGCGTACAGTCTCATGGGCACTCAGTGATTGGGAAGATCCTCAGGCATTCCAGCTATCCTTGGTGCCATGCAACCCCTCCAAGGAGCGTTGTACCCTCCGCATCAACGGCCTGATTGGCTGGTACCCACCGGTCGATGACTGCCAGCAGGCGTCTCAGTGGTTCGAACTGATCCGTGACACCGCTAACAAGGTGTCGAAGATCGTTCCCGCCACCAAGTCAGCCTGTCCGCTTGTCTGCTATGCCAACTGACGAGAAGGAGATCAATCGTGAAACCTCTGCAATGGATGGCTTCAGCCATTCTTCTGCTTCTCCTCCTGTCATGTGGTGGGGGGGGATAGTGTCTTGACTGATAAGGAAGCTGTTCAACATCGGGTGCAGACACTTGCTACCAATGACTGCGACGCGGTGCAAACGGTAGGAGTTGGTCCTGGTCTCGAAACCGAACCGACCGATGAACCAGTCCAAGCCCCTCCCGACTTCATCACCAGGAGCAGTCGTCTCGAAACTCCTTGGGGATACGAGACCTACAAATATGGCCAAGCTGAAACTCTCAAGATGAAGGGTCGCTTCGAGAACATCGGCGACGGACCCTGTATCCCAGGAGAGAAGGAAACCATTACGGTTCATGCCTACCTTTCCAGGGGGCACAAGGAAGATGCCCACAGTGATTGGAAACTGGTTGGTACGGACGAGATCCAGTGTGCCAATCTGAAGCCTGGCGACACCCATACCGAGACAGAGGGGCTTGTTCTTTTCGATCTTGGTCTGGGAATGCACAATGTCGTTTGGTGTATCGACCACCCAAGAACCGACCACAATGACGGAGGCGATCATCGCGAGAAACACGAAAGCAATAACTGTTCTACTGAAGCGGTCTTTGAAGTCGTAGAAGGAGTGGTAAACGTCCCAACGGTTGACTTCGTTGTTCACGGTCTCTCCATCCTGCAGACGCCTACCTACGTTGGTGACCTGGCTCGATTCGGAGGATATATCAAGAATCAAGGGACTGTTCGTCCGGGTGCTGATATTCGTTCTAGCTACACCATCGCTTGCGGTGGTGGTCCCAGCATCCTCCTGACCGATGATGAGACAAAGACCGACCAGCTTACCCCTGGTGAGTCTGCCTGGGAGGAGACTCTCACAGCAGTTCGGATGCCAGATACTCCAGGCACTTGTGTGGTGACGCTCACAGCCGACTACCAGGGCGCTCAGACTGAGACCGACGAGACCAACAACAGCACCAGTCTCACCTTGACCCTCCTGCCGAGGCCAATGCCTGATCTCGTTGTCATCTACATCGAGATTGATCCTTGGCCAGATCGGTCGATCCAGAAGGACAAGGAGCACCATCCTACCATGAAGATCAAGAACGTCGGTCCTGGACCAGTGACCTCGGGCATCCGGAGTGCCTACTACTGGTATGGACCTTCTACCGGAAATATCTGGAGGCTCATTGCTGACGATGGAACAGAAGCTCAGGAACTCTGCGCTGGTTGTGAGGTAACGGAAACCATAAGGAGTGGTTTCAAGGCTACCAAGACAGGAACTCACTACCTCAAGGCTTGCGTTGACTACCAAGGCAACCAACCTGAAGGAGATGAAGGAAACAACTGTCTTCAGAGTGCTCCCATCACGGTGAAGTGAAGCATCGAGGATATATGGGGGGGATTCTCGATCGATCTAGGACCCGGAGGTACCGTGAGTACTTGCCGGGTCTGTTTATATTTAGAAAGTCTACAAACTTATTAAGAAATCTGATAGACTT
>CAYNMD010000002.1:0-74131 GCA_964398485.1 uncultured Bdellovibrionales bacterium
TTTCCCTGGCTCAACAATTTCTCTCACGGCTCCCTGATTATAAGCAATGACTGGGGTACCCAAAGACAAGGCCTCTGCTACTACCAGACCAAAATCTTCTTCGCTCGCCTGAATAAGTGCCTGTACTGAACGGTACAGTTTTGCTAGCTCTGTATCATCTACCGCCCCAAGCCACTCTATATTTTTTCCAGACTGACGGCGAAGGGTTTTCTCAAAAGGACCAGCACCAACAATCTTCAGTGGCAGTCTCAATTTGTTAAAAGCTTCAACAACTATATCGATATGTTTTGACTTCACCAATCGAGCTACCAGAAGAAAACCTCGGCGCTCTCTTGCCTCGAGTGACGCAATCAAATCAACCGACGGATAGACGACTACACTCTCCCGACGATAGTACTTTGTAACGCGATCACGCGTATAGAGCGAGTTGACGAGAAGAGTGTCAGGTCGATCGGCTGCTTCCTTATCCCAAAGGCGAAAATAAGAGAGTGTTAGCCGTTGAAAAAATCGAAAGCCTGATCTTAGCTCTGGATGCGTGTGAAATGTATCCCAAGCATAGCGCATTGGTGAGTGAAGATAAGCAATATGCCTTGTATGGAGTCGAGTCACCAATCCCTTCATCCAGGCACCTGACGAAGAAAGCACAGTATCAAAATCCCGAAGATCAAGTGTCTCCACGGCCACTGGATAGAAGAGTTTTCCAAAACCTGACTCCCGGAGCCACTTAGGCCAATGCTGAAGAAAAGAGGCTCTCACTACACGATGAGGGAAATAGGTGTCCAAAAACTGCTGATCATAAAACAAAGTATAGATCGGTGCCTCTGGATACATCTCGGTAAAAACGCGAAATACCCGTTCTGCCCCACCCCACACAGTGAGAAAATCATGAGCCAGAGCAAGTTTTTGTGATTGTGGTAAATTTTTATCCATGAGATTTCATTTATCTGAGCAGATATTAAAAAGCTAGATGGGGTTTTTATCAGCATCTAAAATCTTACTCAACCAACGCACAGGAACAGCATCAAAACCATCAGACTACCTAAATCAGTATAAAAGCTTAGCCACCTCTCTAGCGCAGCGCGCCCAACTAAAGCGATCCGCATTCCGAGTCGCTTTGTCTATTATACCAGCTCGCCGCCTGTGGTCAGTGACGAGAGCGACCAAGGCCCGACCAATCTCTTTGAACTTCCGTGCATCTACCAGGATAGCCCCGTCTCCAGCTACCTCTGGAAGTGAGGACGTATCCGAGGTAATAACAGGCGTACCAACTGACTGCGCTTCAAGGACAGGAAGTCCAAAACCTTCGTAGAGTGACGGGAAGACAAATACCTCAGCCTGTTTCAAAAGCCTCCACTTTTCTTCTTCCGTAACGTACCCAAGTTCCCGTATTTCTTTTTGAAATTTGGAATTGGAAATTTGGAATCGAATATACTCATAACCAAACCCTGGCTTCCCAGCCAAAAGAAGCTTATGAGGAAGCTTCGTCCGTTCTTTGAAATACTCAAACGCCTCAATAATCCGCCGAACATTCTTCCGTTCTTCCAAGCGACCAATAAAAAGAAAAAATGGAAAATTTGGAAGCAGGGGCTGGGATTGAGGCTCTTGGTGTATAGTACCGATCCCCTCGTAAATAACAGCGATCTTTTTAGCTGACACCTGATACAAATTTATCAAGTCTATTTTTGTGTTCTCCGAAACAGCAATGATCTGGCTCGCTGAGTGCACTGAAAAACGGATTGACCAGCGCATATAGAGCCTCTCGTACCAGGCGTAGCTTTCCGGAGAATACTCGTACTCAAGCCCATGAATTGTTACCACTGTTTCTGACGGATGGATGAGTGGAACCGTATGTGCTGGGACAAACAAAACATCTGGCCGATGAAAGAGCATCTCGAGAGAGAGTCTCACCTGAGTCCAGAGTCTCGGAGCCCAAAGGCTTTTTACGCTCCAGTGAGGAGGAAGATCAAAATCAATCTCAGGACTAGTGAGCACCACTTTCCAGCCCTGAAATTTCATCTTTTTCCTCACATAGAGCACCACCGTTCCGTCTTGGGGCAGAAGATCCCGTAAGTGTTTAATAACTTGATAGCTATACTCCTCTATTCCCGTTCGCCGAGAGAGAAAAGCCCGTGAAGCATCAATCCCAATTTTCATAGCATTACTTACCAAGCATGAGACTCCGCTTGTACACATCAAGATTATCTAGAACGATTCCTGTTCCTTTTACCACGCAGTAAGCAGGATCATCAGCTACATAGCAAGGAACATTGATGGTTTTAGCAATGAGCTGATCGAGATACTTAAGTTGAGCCGTACCACCCGAAAGCACCATCCCCTTGTCCATAATATCCGCCGCCAATTCTGGTGGTGTTTCTTGAAGCACTTGTTTAATACAATTAATAATTTCCCGGAGCTCATCCTGGATAGCTTCGGTAATTTCATTGGAAGCGATGGTAATGGTTTTCGGAAGTCCACCCATAAGGTCCCGCCCACGCACTTCCATATGTTCTTCTTTCACCTGAGCAATAGCCGAACCAATAGTCATCTTTACTTCCTCAGCTGTCCGATCACCGATAGCCAGACTGTATTTGCGTTTGATGTAGTCGCTAATCGCTTGATCGATTTTGTTGCCCCCGACTCGTGCACTGTGCGAAGCCACTACTCCTCCAAGAGAGATGATGGCAATCTCGGAAGTACCACCACCAATATTAATAATCATATTACCCTGTGCAGTATGAATAGGAATACCAGCCCCAATAGCTGCAAGAATAGGTTCCTTTACTACGTATGCTGCCTTAGCTCCGGCCTTCATGGCCGCATCAACGACTGCCCGCCGTTCTGTCGAGGTAACACCGGCTGGGATGGAAAGAACAACTTCCGGACGAATAAAACGGATCTTCCCCGCCACTCGATTGATAAAATACCGTAGCATGGCCTCGGTCACTCGATAATCAGCAATGGCCCCATCACGAAGCGGTTGACTAGCAACGATCGTATCAGGTGTGCGACCAAGCATCTCCTTAGCTTCATTCCCAACAGCAAGCACCTTGTTCTCAAACAAAGAAATAGCTACCACTGATGGCTCATTAATCACTACTCCCTCCCCTGGAATAAATACCAGGGTGTTGGCTGTTCCCAAATCGATGCCAATTTTCCGGACAAACCAGTTCATATTGACCGTAACTACAGCTAAAAAGATCGCTCTACCCGTTGAATATTGGCACCAATTTTCTGTAAACGTTCTTCGATTCGCTCGTACCCGCGATCCACCTGATAGATATCTTCAATTATCGTCTTGCCGGTAGCTGCAAGTGCTGCAATGATCACCGCTGCTCCTCCACGCAAATCATAACTTTTCACCACAGTTCCCCTAAGAGGACTCGGACCAGCTACCGAAACCTGGTGGGGATTGAGAATAGAAAGTCTTGCTCCCATTTTTTCTAGCTCCAACGCATAGTTAAATCGCCCTTCATACAAGGTATCAAAAACTAATGTCTCGCCCTCTGCCTGAGTAGCGAGCACTGCCAATGGCGCTTGAATATCAGTTGGGATACCAGGATAAGGCCGAAGATCAATAAAAAGCTCGGGGGCTTTTAGCGATTCTGTGGGATGTACAGTAATTTCATCATCTGCAATAGTAAACGTCACTCCAAATTCCCGAAGTTTTTCAAGTACCAGATCAAGATCGTCCTCGCGAGCATGACGAACTGTTATCTCACTTTTGGTAGCAGCCCCAAGAATAAGATACGTAGCTGCTTCATTATGATCCGGCATAATACTGTGATGTGCTCCTTGGAGTACAGAGGCTCCTTGAATTGTCAGCGTATGAGTTCCCAATCCCTTAATCTTGGCTCCCATTTTTTCAAGAAAGTGCCCAAGATCAACCACATGCGGCTCACAAGCTGCAATCTTTATCGTTGTTTCACCCGGGAGAAGTGCCGCGAGCATCATGGCATTTTCCGTAGCTGTTACAGACATTTGTCTCAAAACCACTTTAGCTGGATGTCGATGAGCAGCATCAATATCGTACCCCTTTTCTTTTTGAGTAACTACTACACCAAATTTCATAAGAGCATCAAGATGTGCATCCACTGGCCGAGCACCAATAACACATCCTCCTGGTTGGCGAAGCTCAAAAGTATCAAAACGAGCTGAGAGAGATCCTAGAAGGAGGATCGAGGAGCGGAGCTTTTTAACTTTCTCCTGATCGGCTTTTGATGGATCAAAATCACCCGGTGTAATCGCCACGGTGTGTTTGTCCCGCCACTCAACTACCACTCCCATACTCTCGAGAATTTCGAGCATACGAAACACATCCTCAATACGAGGAACATTCTCCAAAGTTGAAGTCTCTCGCGAAAGAAGCGTAGCAGCAATAATTGGTGTCGCCGCGTTCTTCAGTCCAGAGACAGTAATCGTACCAGAGAGCTTCTTACCACCCTCAATTTCAAAGACTTCCATAAGGGTGAGTATAGCCCGAATAAGGTGAAATTTCAACCCCAAAAAATCAATTTTAAGCCGCCTCTGAGAGAGCTCAAAAGGCGGCGATGCTGGGGAGCGGCAGGACCAACGAGGGTGCTGCACGCCTGGGAAAGGGAACCTATCCCAGTGTATGGTAGCGTTTGTGACGCTTATTTATTTTTGTTTTTCTATTCATTTGTGAGGAAAAATCCTCATAAATAAAGAAAACGGGCATTCACCCGTTTCTCCATTTACTTTACCAGTATAGCAGGTTTCCTATACCCTGTCAAGCTGAGTGTCCACCCTTTCGCACAAAGTCGTAAGCCGAAAGAGCTGCCGTCACACCAAGTCCGGCCGAAATATTATTCTGCTTATAGGGAATATCGGTGGCATCACCCGTAGCGAAAATACCTGGCCGTGATGTTGTAGCGCTGCGACCATCAACGATGATCTCTCCTCGTTCATTCAGATTGAGTACTCCTCTCACCCACTCGGTATTTGGGATCATACCAATCTCCACAAACACCCCATCAACATCGAACACTGACTCTTCATTCGTATCAGCATCCCGGAGTCTCACCCCCTCAACTTTTGTATCGCCAAGAATTTCTTGAGTAAGTTTTTTGTAGAGTACCGTCACCTTTGGTGAAGTCAGAACTTTATCTTGAGTAACCTTGTCACCTTTCAATTCGTTGGAGCGGACAATAAGAGTAATTGTTTCGGCATATGGAAGGAGATCTTCAACAGCTTCGAGTCCAGCATTCCCCCCTCCCACCACGGCTACTTTTTTCCCACGGAAAAATGGTGCATCACACGTCGAACAATATACTACTCCTTTCCCAGCAAACTTTTCCTCACCAGGAACATCAAGGTGACGATGGCGCCCACCAGTAGCTACTATTACTGTCTGCGTCTCATATCGTCCTTTGTCAGTTACCACCGTATAGCCACCCTCAGAACGTTCTTCGAGCGCAGTACCTCGTTCACCAGTTTTAATTTCTATCCCCTCTTGGGCTCTAAGATGCTTCTCGAGCGCCTGACCAAACTCCCAGCCAGCAATGGTAGGTGTGCCGATCCAGTTTTCGATCGAAGCCGATACCACTGATTGACTCACAAAGTTCTCAGTAATAAAGAGTGTCTTCATCTGCTTCCTAGCAGCATACACTCCTGCCGCTACTCCACCAGGCCCACCACCGACAATAATGACATCGTACATAGGTTAATTAAAAGTTATTACTGTTTGAAAATAAGAAGGAGGCTTTCGCAACAGCGAAACCTCCTATGAGCATCAGTCTTTCCGAATCGGGTTGCGCCGCGGATAGCCACCATCAACCTTGAATGTCGTACCAGTGACGTAGGAATGAGAATCCATCATCATCGCAGCGATGAATTTACCAACCTCGACTGCTTTCGCTTGCCGACCAAGGTAAATGAAGCTCGTCTCACGCTCCATCATCCCTGGAGGGAGAGTGCTATTCATGCCATTACTTTGGTCGGGATCTTCTACCCAGCCCGGGGCAACACCAATGAGACGGATATTGAACGGAGCGTACTCCTCAGCCAGACTGACGACCATACCATCAAGCGCACGCTTCAGGTCATCGTACGGCAGCGATTGAGCTGAAAATGAATTGTCACCATTGGTCGAAGTAATGATGACGAACAATCCTTCGATACCTTTCGACTTCATCCGCTCAGCCAGTACCTTGGTCGAGGCAACACACCCTCGATAGTTTGTGTTGTAAACCCGATCAACATTTTCGAGCTGCAGATCCTTGAACGGGATATTCGGTGAGATACCAATGGCATCGACGACGCAGGTGATTTCCCGACCAGCCTGCTTCACGATCAATTCCACTACCTGCTCCATCGAAGCGAAGCTTGACCTGTCGATCTTGGCTATGAAGACTGTGACACCCCAGGCCTCGACCTCAGCCTTCAAAGCCTCAGCTGCTGCCTGATTGCCTCCATAACCAATAGTGATGATTTCAGCACCATTGGCAGCCAAGGCACGAACAGCTTCCGAACCAATCCCTCCACTCCCACCCAAAATGAGAACGTGGTTATTCGGTTGCATCTTGATAAGGTACTTGTTCATATGTGTTTTCCTGGTTGGTTTGGTTGTATAAAAGGAACTATTGCATTCTGAACAGGGACTTGAGATAGGCCTCGTCGATCCCCTTCTTACCATCCCACTTACAAGCAATATCGTCCTTGAGGAGTTCCACCCCAAGCATAGCAACCGCTTCGCGGATAGCTTGAATCTGGGTAATCACTGCTAGGCAGTCCTGCTTTTCCTCTACCATGCGCCGCACACCCTTAAGCTGTCCCTCAATACGGGCTATACGACTGAGCACTGGACTAGACTTTTGCGCTGGCATACGATAGAAAAAATATACCCTACAGGGGTATATTAGCATGCTCCCGAGACCTGTCAAGACCTCACTGACTGACTCAGTACCCCTTGCCGAAACTGTTCCCCTCGATCAAATTCATTTTGAAAAACTCCAAAACTAGCCATCCCTGGAGAGAGGAGTATCATGTCTCCCGCCTCAGCATTCTCTTCAGCAATCAAGAGTGCATCCGCCATAGAGCTCACCACCGGGAAAATCATCTCTCGCCCTAATTCCTTAGCACGCTTTTCCAGAAGTGGTAGAAGTTTTTCAGTACCAGTCCCCTTAAAAAGAATAATGGCTTTGGTTTTCAAGAGGAGTGAATCAACCAAAGGTGTCATATCAAAATTTTTATCCGCCCCACCCGCGAGGAGTACTATCGGCGGCTGACAAGTGTCGAGCGCCGCAAGGAGCGCCTCAGGTGAAGTAGCGGCCGTGTCATTGATATAAGTAACATCGTTTTTCTTGGTCACTAATTCCAAACGATGTGGCAAACCACGAAATGCCCGCAAAGCTTTATCTATTTTTTCTGGTGCCAAACCAAATCCGCTCACGGCAGTAACAGCCGCCAGCACATTAGCCTTGTTGTGCTCTCCTACGAGCTGCGGTGTTTCGAGCGTAAACATATTTTTCTCTCCTCCATCACCAAACTCAACTACGACGCCTTCCTGCAAACTCACTCCTCGCTGTACCCGCTGGCCTGATGGCGAGAAAAAAAGGACTTTGGCCTGAGAAAGACTTGCCCACTCACGAACGGTCTCGTGATCATAATTCAGTACGAGCGTATCGGCTTCAGTCTGAAATTCAAAGATAGCTTGTTTATCCTTAGCATAAGCCTCCATGTTCTTGTAATAATTCTGATGATCGGGGTAAAAGTTGGTTACTACGGCAACGCTTGGTCGCCACTTGAGTCGGCGAAGCGATGAGAGTCGCCATGAAGAAAGCTCTGCTACTATAATACTTTCTGGCGTAATCTTTCCAAGCTCACTTAAGAAACCTATCTGATTAATACCTACTCGAACAACTGATTTGCCACCCTGCTCTAAGACATGGGCGATAAGAGAGGCCGTAGTTGTTTTTCCTCTCGTCCCGGTCACAGCCACGGTCATATTTTTCACCAACTGAAAGAAAAGACTGGCATCAGTTTCTACGGGAATCTTTTTTTCAAGAGCTCGTTTGATATACTCATTTGTCCAAGGAATACCAGGGGTTTTTACCACCATGTCAACATTGGTAAAATCCTCTGGTCGATGTTGTCCGAGAACATACGTAATACACTTGTATTTCTTAAGTTTTTCCAAAGTTGGCAACAGCTCTTCCCGACTACGGATATCAGTAGCAATAATCTCTCGAGCACCTACCTGGGCCAAAAATTCGATAGCACCCAGTGCTCCACCATTGAGTCCAATACCAAAAACCGTGATACGCTTGCCTTTAAAAAAGTCCTGGTGCAACATAAGACATTAGCCTAGAGGGCTCTAGCATAGCCGAAAGAAGAGACCTCTGCAAGTGGGTAGTATCACCAATGAAACCAGCGCTTTGGTTTCCGATATACCTCCCCAAAACGCTGTCCCGTATAGGTACCATTTTCAATAGCCAACGCTCCATTAACAAGAAGCGACTCTATTCCCGTAGCATACTGGTACGGGTTCTCAAGTGTTGCTTGGTCTGCAATCTTAGCTGGATCAAAAACAACCACATCTGCCCGGTATCCTACTGCCAACTTCCCTCTTTTACTTAGTCCAAATTTAGTTGCTGGTTTTCCAGTCATTTTATATACTGCCTCTTCCCAAGACAAAGCCTGTTGACGTCTGACATATTCAGCAAAAATTCTCGGAAAAGTACCAAAATTTCTTGGATGTACCTTGTCCCCGGTTTCTGCATGCTCTTTTGAGTACCCTGATCCATTTGAACTGATAATGGAAAAAGGGTGCTGAATCGCCTTAAGCACATTTTTTTCAGAGAGCGACTCGATCGATACAATAGCCCTCCCCTCACTGGCCATCAAAAGCTCCACTACCACTTCCTCAGGACTTTTGGCATGCAGCTCAGCTATCTCGGCTACTTTATGTCGAGAAAGCATATTGCCCAAACTCGACACTGAGATAGTCATCGCGGAGTAATCGGTACTGTTTTTTTGCATTTCTTGAATTACTGCCTTGCGGACCTCAGCATCCTTGAGTCGAGCTAACATAAGCTTTCGTCCATTTTCAGTAATCCATGTCGGGAGAAAGGTATAGAGCACCGATCCAGTTACTGTATACGGATAAACGTCAAACGAGATATCCAGATCCCCTAACGCTGCTGCCTCAATAAGATTAAAAACTTCATCCATCAAATGCCAGTTTTCTTTCCCAACTGCCTTGAGGTGTGATATATGAAGAGGGACTTTTGTTTTCTGAGCTACTGTTATCGCTTCCTCAACTGCCTTAACAAGACCTTCCCCTTCATTCCGAACATAGGTTGCATAAACACCTCTCTCCTCCCCTACGAGCTCTACCAATTTTAATATTTCATTAATGTGTGCTCCCCGAGCATGTGTGTACAAAAGACCCGTTGAGAACCCGATGGCTCCCACATGAAAAGACTCCTTCAAGAGTTTTTCCATAAGACGGACCTCTTCATCATGTATTGGTCGTGTCTCATCACGCATTGCTCCACGACGTAGCGTCCCATGACCTACGAGTGTCGCAAAATTTAGCGCTGGTTTACGCTTTTCTACTGCTCGCAAAAACTCATCCATTGTAAGCCAATTGAAATTCACCGTATCAACATCCGTCCATTTCTGAATAGAGCGTATATCCTCCGCTCTCGTAAGCGGTGCCAATGATGCCCCAGAATTACCACCAACTACCGTAGTCACTCCCTGATACAGCAAACTCTCGAGATGAGGATTAGCCATCAATGCCCAGTACGTATCAGAATGATTATTAACATCAATAAAACCAGGCGCAACATACTTACCCTCCGCTTCAACAAGACGCTCTGTTGCACCAACAACCTCACCAAGAGCTACTATGTGCCCTTCTCGAATACCAATATCACCAGAAAACATCGGTCTTCCAGTGCCATCAATTAGAGTCCCGTGTCGAATGACGACATCGTACATACTACTGTCTCGAAGTTGGCCCCAAGAGAAGAGCCATCTCTACTAATCTATTTGAATATCCCCACTCGTTATCATACCATGCAACAATCTTTACTAAATCCCCATCAATAACTTTAGTAAGAGAAAGATCAACAATACTTGAATGCGGATCACCAATAAAATCGGAAGAAACTAATGGTTCATTGGTTACTGCTAACACATGCGCATACCGAGGGTTACGACTAGCCTCAGTTAAAACTGTATTAATCTCCTCTTTCGAGGTTTTCTTCTTCAAAAGAAAGGTGCAATCTGATATTGAAACCACCACTGTCGGTACGCGAATGGAAAGCCCATCAAACTTATCCTTAAGTTCAGGCATCACTTGCGTTACTGCAATAGCCGCCCCCGTAGTAGTAGGTACAATATTTTGTGCCGCCGCTCTTGCTCGCCGTAAATCCTTGTGTGGACCATCTTGGAGGCTTTGATCAGCCGTGTAAGAGTGCACTGTTGTCATGAGAGCTTTCTCTATTCCAAAATGCTCATGAATAATTTTTGCTACTGGCGCCAAAGAATTGGTTGTACAAGAGGCATTAGAAATAACTGATTCTCCAGCATAAGCATCTGCATTGGCACCAATCAGATACGTCGGGAGAGAATCATCGTCTCCTTTTACTGGTGCCGAAAGAATAACATTTTTCGCTCCAGCACTAATATGGACACTAGCTGCGGTTTTGTCAGTAAATCTTCCGGTACACTCCAGTACAACATCTACTTCTAAATTTTTCCACGGGAGCTTAGCTGGGTCTGGTTCTGCAAATACCTGGTACAACTTTCCATCAACCGAAAGATGATTGCCCTCTATAGAAACAGATTTTCGATAATTGCCATAGGCAGTATCATGAGCCAAAAGATGAGCAAGTATATTCGGTTCCGTGAGATCATTGATAGCCACCACCTCGAGTTCTGGTTTCTCAAGAGCAATTTTAAATGCTGCCCGACCGATACGACCAAATCCATTAATCGCTACCTTAATTTTTTTTGTTTCTGCCATAAAAATACTTAAATTAAATATCACGCGCCTTTCCAAGGGATCCGAAAAGTTCCATCTTCTTCTTTACCGCCTCCTTGAAAGCCTCCCTGGCAGGCATCAAAATTTTTCGGATATCCACAGCATCATTTTCTGGCAATGTCTGCCGTAACGTCTCAATAAAAGCAGTTTTGGTAGCAGTTTCAACATTAAAACAAGCAATACCTTCTTTGATTGCTGTTTTGACCCGGCTTTCTTCCCAATCAGAAGCCCCGTGAAGAACGAGCGGGAGATCAATATGCTCTCGAATAGCTATAAGACGATCGAAATCAGGTTCAGGTCGTTCTGGAAAACTCCCATGGGCATTACCAATAGCTATCGCCAAGGTATCTATACCAGTTGCTCGTACATAAGCACCAGCCTGATTCGGGTGAGTCATATATTTATCCCAATCCATATGTTCCGGATCTGTTACTTCTCCTTTGTAAGGGACATTACCTAATTCACCCTGGACTACTGCACCCTTTGAGTGAGCTTCTTTAACGATCTCTTGCGTCATAGAAACATTTTCTTCATAAGAAAGCGTCGAGGCATCCATCATAACGGATTTAAATCCAATCGCGAGAGCTTCCCTTACTACTGAAATATTTCTCCCATGATCCAAATGAATCGAGAGCGGGATATCAGGAAAGTAAAAATCTGCGAGATTTTTTACAAGATGATACATAGCTTGACCACCACTATACTGAAAAGTTTTTTCTGTCATCTGAATGATTACTGGGGAAGCAGATTCGGCTGCTGCCTCGAGAATAGCTCTGGTCGTCTCAAGGTTGACCGTATTAAAAGCGCCAATAGCATAACCGCCCTTTTGAGCCTGCTCTAACAGTTTTTTCGAAGAAACAAGCATACTTATGATTCGTGTTTAAAATGATTTTCAGCAAGCTCCATCATTTTTATAATCTCTCGTGGGAAAAGACTTTCCTTCCCTACGAGTACCCCATCCATCTCTGCTTCCCAAGAAACTGAAGAAAGCGAAACAGCCGTCACTGATCCCCCATAAAGCACCCGAACTCGTTCAGCTACTCGAGAATTAAAATGTTCTGTAAACCACTTCCGAAGGAACACTTTTACTTGAAAAATTTCTGTGGTTGTTGGTGTTATCCCAGTACCGATGGCCCATCTTGGTTCATACGCAAGGATAATTTTTTCTGCCTGGAGAGAGGAGATTTCCGTAAAAATACTCTCTAGTTGCCGAAGGAGTATCTCCGACATATCACCTTTATCGCGCTCCTCTTGAGTCTCTCCGATACAGACAACGGGAGTAAGTCCCATATGAAGTGCAGCATCCATTTTTCGTCGTACAATATCGTCGGTTTCACCAAATTGACTCCGTCGTTCACTATGACCAAGAATCACAAAAGATGCTCCAAAATTTTTCAACATGAGAGGTGATATCGATCCTGTACAGGCGCCACTTTTTTCCCAATGCATATCTTGGCCAGCCAAGGTGAAATGGGTCGGAAGATGAGTAAACCGCGACAAGTGAACAAATGGTGGGGCTATCACCCCAGCTACTCGCTCAAAGTGTTTTCCATAGGCAGCCTTGCGTAACTCTGACAAGTAATGGTCCCCCTCTTGCTCAGATATAAGATTCATTTTGAGATTACCCACAACAAGAAAAGGAGACATATGGGCTACACGTGTTCAGCAAGTTTTGATCGAAGATATTCAGCTGCTACCTCCGGTTGAATAGTTGAAAGTTCAATTCCAGTAGCAAGTTCGAGACCTGCCCAAACACTCGTGCGCGGCACGATCTCAATATGCCATTGAAAATGGTCAGCATCAGCCCCCGAGGCGGGAGCTGTATTAATGTAAAAATTATAGGGAGGGTTATCAAGGCCCCAATACAGTGATTGAAGGGCCTTCTGTAATGCCTCAGCACAGGTGAACTTTTCCTCGTCAGTAATTCTTTCAAAATAAGGATTTGGTCTTTTTCCCACAACCCAAAGCCCAAATGCTACTCGGGAAGCAAACGGAGCAAAGACCACAAAATCGTCATTCTCAAAAACAATTCTCTTCTTGACTTCTCGCTCATAATTAATCATGAGGGAATACACTCTCTCGTGATGATTCCTATAAAATCGTTCGGCTCCATCGAGAATACTCTTTACATACGGGGCCAAGACAGGCAAGGCCATGATTTGAGAATGTGGATGTGCAATAGAAGCGCCTGCTTCTTTCCCATGATTATGGAAAATCTGAATATACTGAATATTCGATTTATTCATAAGAGAAAGGTAGCGCTCCTGATAGGCATCAAGAATCTCAGCCACTCTCCAATCATCCATAAGCGCAATATGCTTCTTTGGATCACGAGTAACAACCACTTCATGATATCCCACTCCGGTCATAGCAAAATAGGGCCCCTCTTCAAGGGATCGAGCAGAGTGGCCATGAGAAACCGCTGGGTATTTATTTGGGAATACACGCAGACTCCACTCATTTTCACCTGCCTTGTAGATAAGCACGTCCTTCTCTTGCTCAGTCTCTTCAGGGTGCTCAAAAAGACTCGGGCCATTGTCTTCTTGAGCTCGATCTTTTATCACAAACTCATCAGGTCGCTTTGCTCGACCAGTAGCGATAATCACCCAATCACCCGTTACCAGATCCTGTCGTAATTCTGATTCGGTTGATTTTTGAGTTGTCTTTTTATTTTCAATTGATATTTGCATGCCCAAAAACTAGGTGATTTAACTAACTTTTGAATCAAGGTAGTCCTTTACGCGATATTGATCTGTCATTAATCTCCACTTTGTCTTGAAAAGATCAATCAGCACTTGAATAAAACCATTCGGTCCCGTAAGCGAAACTGTTGATCCTTCTTCATTCATCCAACGTACTGGGAGTTGCTTTACTTTAAAACGAAGGGCGTGAGCCAAAGCGATAAGTTCAAAATCAAAACCGAATCGATCCACTACCATACGACTGGCGATAGCTCGAGCCGCTTCACCAGTAAGCATTTTAAATCCGCACTGTGTATCCGGATAGGACCAAAGACCAAGAAGAATACGGATAAGCCAATTTCCACCCTCCCCCATAATCTCTCGATGACGTGGCTGGTGAACTTGAATAAAAGCCCCCTCAATCTTTCTCGAGCCTATAACTACATCGTATCCTTCTTCAAAAGCTGGCAGGAAAGTATCCAAATGAGTAATTGAAGTAGACCCATCCGCATCAAGGAATACGCAGTATTTTCCTTTTGCCTCAAGTAGACCCTGACGCACCACAAATCCCTTACCGTGATTCTCTGCATTATCAATAACCCTCAGATGTGGAATTTGTAAACTATAATTCCGAGCAATTTCGGCAGTGTTATCAGGAGAACCATCTTCAATAACAATAATTTCGTATGTATAGCTTTTACTCTTGAGATAAGCGTCTATTTCAAGAAGATTTCTCCCAATACGCTCACCCTCCTTGTAAGCCGGAACAATAACTGAAAGAAATGGTGTATCCATAACAAAAATAACGGCCAGATAATTCCCGAATTACTCTTTTATTGTAGCACAACATCAGATACCTGTTACTATGTCTTCAGATGACTGTCAAGCCAGTCTTGAAGAAGAATTCTTGCTGATTCAGCATCATCAATTTGTGAAAGTCTTTTTTCTCCCAGAAGAGAGAGGGTCTGTTGGGCAATTTTTGTCGTAAACATTTCGTTCGTAAAATGAACTGGAAGCCCGGTCACTTGTGCAAGAGAATTCCCAAACTGTTCCGATTCTTTCCGCCCCTGACTATGATGTTGCTTCGGGATACCGACCACTAAACCGGTCACTGATTCAGTTTCAATAATTTTTTTGATATCACCAAAAATATCCGCTGAATTTCGTAAGGTTCTATAGGCCACAGCAACTTGAGTTTCTTCATGAGCAAGAGCTAACCCAACCTTAGACTCCCCCCAATCAATGCCTAGATAATTTCCAGCGATACCATCAACCATAAGAAAATCACCAGGAATCAAGAGTTGTCAAAATCTCAGCTCCATTTTTAGTAATAAGCACCGTATTCTCATAATGAGCTGAAAGACGACCATCTGCTGTCAAAAATGCCCAGCCATCACGAGCAAGGCGAACTTTATACGTACCAGCATTAATCATTGGTTCAAGAGCGACCACCATACCGGCTTCAAAGGAAAAATTAGGAAGACCAGAGCCGGTATAGTTAGCAATCTGGGGATCCTCATGAAGTTCATTGCCTACCCCATGACCCACCAGATCTTTTACACACTGAAATCCAGCCTGAAGAACCACTGTCTCAACTGCCTCGGCATACTCATTCATCTTTGAACCAGGACGAAGAGTGGCAATACCAGCTTCCAATGCCTCCTTCACCACTCTCTGAAGACGCTGCGCTTCATCATTCACCGCTCCCACCAGAACTGTCCTCGCCATATCAGTCACCATTCCCTGATACCGCATGCCGATATCAAGCTTTACCATATCACCAGATTGGATAATCCGGTCTTCCTGGGGAATACCATGCACTACTTCATCATTAAGCGACACACACAAAGCAGCTGGAAAAGGTGGGGCGCCCCACTGTTTACCATAGCCTTTAAAAATCGGATCTCCGCCAGTAGCCAGAATCTTCTCTTCGGCTAGATCTCCGAGCATTCTCGTGGTTACTCCTGGCTGTACAGCCATTATCACCGACCGGAGAATCTCCGCTAAAAGCTTCCCTCCCTGGCGCATCAATTCCTGTTCTGCTTCAGTTTTTATCCACTGTTTCGACATAATAAAACTACAAATCTACTCTGGACGTAAATGTTCAAGAATATACTTGAATACCTTGTATGTTTCCTGATTCCCATCAACTGAAAGCAGATGACCAGTTGATTCAAAATAGCGAATAACTGGAAGGGTGTCCTGTCGAAAAATCTGATGTCGTTTTCGAACACCCTCCTCTGTATCGTCGGGACGTTGTGAAATATGCCCACCACAATAACGACAAGGCCGCTCGGCATCAATTAAATTTTTCCCTAAAATGTAAGCCCTCTTGCAACCCTCGCAAGAATAGCGTTTGGAAATACGCTCTACTGAAACAATCTCAGGCACATCAATAAATATCACTTTGTTCAGTGAACGTCCCGTAGAAGTGATGAGTTCCAGCACCTTCGCAATCTGACTCTCTCGCCTGGGTATGCCGTCAATAAGAAGACCAACCTCTGTAGGGACCGAGCGAATCGCATCTTCTAGAACAGCAAATACTACTGGATCTGGTACGAATTCATGGCGAACATTAATAATCTCATTTACCTGACGACCAAGCTCAGTATCATGCGCAGCAACTGCCCGAAGCTCCGATCCAATATCGATATGAGCCAAATGCAGTGAGCTTTTCAATAACTCCGCCTGGGTACTCTTTCCGCTTCCTGCTGATCCAATAAGGATATAGGTATCGTTAATCGACATGGAAGATAAAAAGAGATGGGTTAAAAATTCTCGTAGCTACGCATCATAAGCTGGCTCTGAATATGCTTTACGAGTTCAAGCACTACTGAGACAACAATAAGGATACTCACACCACCAATTGATAGAGCCTGAATACCCGTCATTCCTTGCACAACAAGCGGCAACACTGCAATGATTCCCAAGAAAAGCGCTCCGGTAAACGTAATTCGTGTAATGATATGAGCCAAATATTCAGCAGTAGAATTGCCTGGCCGAACTCCGGGAATATATCCGCCCTGTTTCTGAAGATTCTCGGATATCTTTACCGGATCAAACACAACAGCAGTATAGAAATACGTAAAGAGAACAACAAGGAAGAAATATAATCCTCCATAGACCCATTGATCTTGAAGAAATGTAGCCACCTTCACTGCTGCATTAGCTACCGTTGTATTAGTGGACTGGACTAGATAGTTAGCAATCATGGTTGGGATAAGGATCAGTGAAACGGCAAAAATGATCGGGATAACTCCCGCTTGATTAACTTTTAGTGGGAGATGAGTGGCACTACCTCCATAAACACTGGCCCCGCGAACTCTTTTAGCATAGGCAATTGGGACGATACGCTGCCCCTCATTGATAAAGATAACCGCTGCTATAGTGATGAGTCCCAAGCCGAGAAATAAAGCGTAGGTAAAAAACTGAGCCGAATCCCAGGTAGCAAAAAGCCTTGACACTCCCGTAGGAAGCGCTGCCACGATACCTGCAAAAATGAGCATTGAAACACCATTCCCGAGTCCCTTTTCCGTAATAAGCTCACCAAGCCACATAAGAAAAATAGTACCAGCCGTTGCAGAGAGTACAATTACTACCATTAGAAATGGTGTAATTTCATCGAGAATATTCTGTGAACGCAAAAGAGAAATCATACTAAATGACTGAAGAGCTGCAAGTGGGATAGTGAGCCACCGTGTATACATATTGAATTTCTGTCGGCCCTGTTCTCCTTCTTCCTTATACAAACGCTCAAGCCTTGGAAAAATAGTCTGCATGAGCTGCATAATGATTGAGGCTGTAATATAAGGGGCTACACCCAAAAGCACAATGGAAATATTAGAAAGCCCACCTCCTGAAAAAATGTTCAGGAGGCCTAAAAAAGCATTATCTTCAAATAAACGCTTGAGCTCTAAAACATCCACCCCTGGCAGAGGGATATTCGCTATAAGGCGATAGACCACGAGCAAAGCCAAGATAAACAACACTTTCTTTCGAAGATCTGGGGTTCGAAATATTTGGGTGAGCATACTAAACATAAAGCATAGAAATCAATCAATCAGAGAGAAACACCCTAATTCTAGGCCAAAAAATGAGGGAAAGCAATGCTTGGGATTAAAACAAAAGAGCCCCTTTCACCGGGGCCCCTAGAGATAAGAAGAGCTATTCTTCTACCGATCCACCAGCCTTCTTAACAGCTTCAACAGCGGAGGCAGAAAGATTGATATCCTTGGCAATAACTAACTTCTTCTTGAGTTCACCAGTTGAGACTACTTTCACCCCAGATCGACGAGCTATCTTCCCAAAAAGCTTCTTCTCGACGAATGAATCAAGGGTAACTTTTTCTCCGTCAGCAAAATGCTTATCAAGCTGCCGCAAAGTTACAGTAAAGGGCTTCTGATAAATCGACTTGAATCCACGCAGTTTCTTCATGCGCTCTACCAAGCTTGATCGACCACCTTCAAAGAGAGGATCTTTGTGCTTACCATGAGCACCCTGCCCTTTGGTACCACGACCAGAGGTTGTACCACGCTTTCCACCTCGACCAATTACCTTGGTTTTCTTCCGCGGTGCTAGTTGTAATTCGTGAATCTGCATAAATATACGCTTAAGCCTTTACTGCTTCTTTTGACTTCGCTTCAACAGCAGTAGTCTCTGCCTTTGTTTTTTCTTCTTTTTCTTCTTCCTGAGGAGTATTGATATTCTTTAGCGTAAGGAGAGCCGAAAGCGTTGCTTGAGCCACGTTGAGATTATTGGAACTTCCAAGAGATTTGGTCACAATGTCACGGACTCCCAAAAGATCCATCACCGAACGAACGGCTCCACCAGCAATAAGCCCCTTACCTTTAACAGCTGGCTTAAGAAGAACCTTGGCGCTACCATACTTTCCGTTAACCTCATGAGCAATCGTCCCATCAATCAAGGGAACGGTAATGAGATTCTTTCTAGCTGCCGAGAAAGCTTTCTGGATAGCACTTGAAACATCACCACCCTTAGCTACTCCTACGCCAACCTTTCCTTTACGATTTCCGATAACCAAAGTGGCACGGAAGCGGAAACGACGACCACCCTTAACAACGCGTGTCACACGAGCAAGGTTAAGCATCTTCTGATCAAATTCAGGCTTTTCACGACGCTGGTTAGATCGATTACCTCGACCCTTCCGAGCACCTCCCTTTGCAGAATTATCTTTATTGATTGCCATAAATATTCTTCATTTAGAACTTGAGACCCGCTTCTCGAGCACCTTCAGCAGCAGCTTTCACTTTGCCGTGATAACGATACCCTGATCGATCAAAAATTACAGTATTCAGTCCAAGCTTTAAAGCCTTCTCCCCAAGAAGCTTACCAACCGCTTGTGCTTCGACTACGGTATTCTTTGCTCCTTTTGACAGCTCTCGATAATGAGCCTGGGCTAATGTCTTTCCAGCAACATCATCAATAAGCTGGAGGGATACCCCCTTCAAGCTTCGAAAAATAGAGAGTCTGGGAATTTCTGCTGTGCCGGATACGCGTGCACGAATACGGACCTTACGACGCAGACGCTGTTCACGAATATTGACTTGCTTTTTCATAGTTTACTTCAAATTAGCATCTAGGCCGCTCCGGCTTTCTTCCCCTCTTTTCGACGAACCTGTTCCCCAACATAGCGGAAACCCTTCCCCTTGTACGGCTCGACCGGTTTCTGTTTCCGTACATAAGCAGCAAATTCACCAAGAACCTGTTTATCAATACTTGAGAGAGTAAGCACATTACCCTCCACTTTTGCTTCAACCTTCTCTGGCAAGACAATTTCTACTGGATGGGAAAAACCGAGCGCTAAAACAAGCTTCTTTCCAGCAAGGTTCATACGATACCCAACACCATTGAGTTCAAGTTGTTTGGTAAAACCATCCATCACCCCCACAATCATATTACTAATAAGCTTGGCCGTAGTTCCCCAAAGGGCCTGCGCACGTTTGGTCACACCCTTCTTTTCAACAAAAACTTGCTTGTCTTCTACCTTTAGAGCAACCTCATAATGGTGAGCAAAAGTCAGGGTTCCTTTTGGTCCTTTTACCGAAAGCACGTTAGCAGAAAGAGAAACTTCGACTTTCTCTGGAACTGCAATGGGTTTTTTACCAATTCTACTCATAAGAAATACTTTACCAAACCTGACAAATATACTCTCCACCAAGTCCTTTTGCGTAAGCCTCTCCTCCAGTCATTACTCCTTGGGAAGTTGAAAGGACAGCAATACCATAACCATTCTTTACCTTAGCCACTTCATTTCGTTTTACATATGATCGACAACCCTCCTTACTCACCCGAACAATATCTTGAATTGCTGATCGCTTCTTCGTAAGAGATACCTGTTCGTACTTCAAACCAACAACAATAGTTTTCTTTACTCCATCCTCTTCCACATTTACATTCTCCACAAATCCCTCACGAGCCAAGAGGTTGAGGATAGCCAACTTGAGCTTGGAGGCAGGGACGCGCACCGAAGCAAGCCCTCGCATCTGGGCATTTCGGATTCTCGTAAGCATGTCTGCAATTGGGTCTAACATAATTTCTTGACTAATCTACATGAGTGATTACCATGAGGCTTTCCGTACACCAGGCACTTCTCCACGGCTCGCCAGCTCTCGGAAACAAATACGGCAAATGTCGTATCGTCTCAGATAGCCGTGCTTGCGGCCACAGCGCCAACAGCGCCGCACTATGCGAGTGGAGAATTTTGGAGTCTTCTCCGATCGGGCCATGGTAGATGTTTTTGCCATACTTCTTTTCTCGTCTAAATAATTCGTAATTATTTCCCTTCTGTCTGAGCCCCTACTGCCTGAAGAGGCACACCGATAAGCTCAAACAATTTTTCACCAGCCTTTTTATCTTGAGCAGTTGTTACTACCGTAATCTGAAAACTAAAGAGAGTCTGAACCTTTTCTGGGATTATTTCAGGAAACACCATATGTTCTTTTACTCCGATCGAAAGATTGCCATAACTATCTACTGAAGAACGGGTAATCCCCTGGAAATCACGCACGCGAGGCAAAGCTACATGGATAAGCCGATCAAGAAATTGCCACATTCTTTTACCACGAAGAGTTGTTCGCATTCCCACCTCAAGGCCAGCGCGAGTTTTAAATCCAGCAATAGCCTTCTTAGCCTTCGTAGAGACTACCTTTTGACCAGTAATCATCTGGAGAGATTCGCGAATCTCGTTCAGGCGATTCTCCTCTTTCAGGTATTTTCCCACGCCAACATTCACCACTACCCGATCAATCTTCGGGAGAGCATTGGGGTTCTTCTCACTCACAAACTTAGCGAGTTCTGGAAGAATTTCAGTGTAACGTTGTTTCGTACGTGATTCCATAATACTTTAGAGTTGCTTGCCGGATTTCTTACCTACACGAACCTTGGTCTTCCCTTCAAAGGAGTACCCTACACGAGTTGGTTTTCCAGTCTCTTTATCAATCGCCATTACCTTGGAAACATGAATTGGGGCTGGCTTTTCTATTCGTTCTCCTTTTTCAGTATTTGATTTGGCTCGGTTGTGTCGTTTTACCAGATTCACTCCCTCCACCACCACCCGTTCTTCCTGTGGCAAAGCAAGAAGCACCACCCCACGCTTACCGCGGTCTTTGCCTGAGAGCACTTGTACTTGATCACCTTTCTTAATCTTCATAGGGAGAATATTACAAAACTTCTGGAGCGAGAGAAACAATTTTTGCGAAACCTTTTTCACGGAGTTCACGGGCTACTGGACCAAAAATACGAGAGCCCTTTGGATCCTGACCAGAACCATCAATAATCACTGCTGCATTTTCATCAAATCGGATATAAGAGTTGTCCTTACGACGATATGCCTCTTTCTGGCGAACAATCACCGCTTTCACTTTATCACCCTTCTTCACCATTCCACGAGGAAGAGCTACCTTCACTGAAGCTACTACAATATCTCCCAGAGCAGCATAACGGCGACGGCTTCCACCGAGCACCTTGAAACATTCGATGACTTTAGCACCGGTGTTGTCTGCAACAATGAGTCTGGTTTCAGCTTGGATCATACGGGTAACAAGAATTCTTCAAATTATTCGGACACTATCACATGGTGTTTGTCTTTGGAGATCGGTCGGCACTCCCGGAAAGAAACCTTCTGGCCAATCACATATTCCCCTTCATTCACATGCACTTTATACCTTTTAGTAGAAAGATATCGTTTCTGGTATTTAGGATGAGCTTTGAGAGTTTCTACGGCCACCACCAAAGTCTTCTGCATGCGGTTGGAAACCACCACACCCGAAAGAGTTGGAGCCTTAGATACCTTTGTTGTAGAATTTTCAGACTTCATAACGAATGATTTAGCGATTTTCAACCTCAACACTCTCTTCTGTAGCCAGCGTCTTCAATCGAGCAATATCCCGCCTGAGCTCGCGATACTCCCGATGCTTCTTGGTAGCTCGGGTTGCGATATCAAAGCGAAGCGAACGGAGCTTCTCAAGATTTTCCTGAAGAGCCTTCTCTCGCTCACCAACTGATTTTTCTCGCCACAATTTCATCTTCATAATCCTAATGTTCTTTCACAACAAACTTACTCTTCACCGAAAGTTTATATGCTGCCAATCGCATAGCTTCAGCTGCTACCTTTTCAGTCACTCCATCAAGCTCAAACATTACGCGACCAGCTGAAACTTTAGCTACGAAATGGTCAGGAGAGCCCTTTCCTTTACCCATTGGGGTCTGTTCACCTTTCTTAGTCACTGGTGTATCAGGAAAAATTCGAATCCAAACTTTGCCACCACGCTGAATAAAACGGGTCATAGCACGACGAGCAGCCTCAATCTGACGGCCAGAAATAAGCCCACCTTCGGTAGCCTTGAGACCAAAGCTTCCAAAAGAGACCTTGTCTCCGCGGGTTGCAATCGTCCCTTTTGGATCGTATCCTCGTTGGACTTTGCGGTGCTTCACTTTTCTTGGCATGAGTAGCATACTCGTTTCTTCTGAATACTATTCTCAGTTATTACTTCGTCGCTTTTGTTTCAGTTTCGGCAGAAACCTCTTTCACTGCAAACTTATCTCCTTTATAAATCCAAACTTTCACTCCAATCACTCCATAAGTCGTCCTTGCTTCAGCTTTAGCAAAATCAATATCTGATCGGAGAGTGTGAAGAGGAATTTTCCCCTTTGAAAGCCATTCTCGACGAGACATTTCAGCACCACCCAAACGACCAGAGACTTCAATTTTCATTCCTTGAACATTCTTATTCCCCTCAATTTGGTCGAGAGTAGTCTTGAGAATTCGACGAAATGGCATACGTTTCTCGAGCTGTTCAGCCACTTGATAAGCAATAAGCATGGCATTCTCCTCAACGTGCTTCACTTCCTGGACTTCGACTTTAAGATCAATACGCTTCCCAGCAAAAAAACGTTTCTTGATTACGCGAGTAAGATCCTCGATACCTGTACCGCCACGCCCAATCAATACTCCAGGACGGGATGTACGAAGAATAACCCGAATAGATCCTGTGGAACGCTCAATTTCAACACTGGCAATCATAGCTGACTTCCAATTCGAGCGGATAAACTCGCGCATTTCTACATCTTTGCGAAGATTCTCTGTATAACGTTTGCGAGCACCAAACCAGCGTGACTGCCAGTCAGTCGTAATGCCCAAACGGATACCAGTTGGATTCGTTTTGTGTCCCATAGGAATTAATTGGTCGTAGTTGTTTCAGGGGTTACAGCTTTCTTCTTCGCAGTTTTTTTAGCAACAGCCTTCTGGGGAACCGAAGCAACCACCTTTGGCTTCCGTTCATCCAAAATCATGTGCACCTTTGAAGTTCGCTTCAAAATAGGAGTAGCTGATCCAAAAGCCTTTGGAGTAAACCGCTTCAGACGAATACCATCAAGCACACGCACCTCAGCTACATACAAATTCTCTTTAGCAAGTTTGAAGTTATTAGTAGCGTTGGCAATAGCACTTTCAAGAAGCACTTTCATTGGTTCAGCTGAGCGCTGCACCTCCTGCTTGAGACGAACCAGGGCAGTCTGAACAGGAAGCCCGACGATTGAGTGAGCTACCAACCGGACTTTCCGAGGAGCAATGCGCAAATTGTTGAGACGAGCGGTGACTTGCATACTTATTTATCGAGCGTCAATCATTCATGTTTACTTCTTATCACTAGTTTTGGCAGCCTTGGCAGCATCGAGCTCTCGTTGTTTGGCAGCCATTTCTATTTCTTTCTGCATCTTTCCTCCGTGACGGTTAAATTTGCGTGTAGGAGAAAATTCACCCAGACGATGACCAACCATCTCTTCAGTAACAAGAACCGAAACAAAGTCCTTACCATTGTGCACGCCAAAGGTAAATCCTACCATTTCTGGAGAGATAACGCAAGCCCGAGACCAAGTCTTAATAACTTCGCGATCTCCAAGCTTCTTTCCTTCGAGCTTTTTCAAGACTCTCTGGTCTACATATGGTCCTTTTTTGAGACTTCGTGACATAGAATTACTTCTTCAAATGACGGCTCCTTACGATGTATTTATTGGTTCGATGCTTTTTCTTTCGAGTCTTCTTTCCCATAGCTGCCTTACCCCATGGAGTCTTCGGGTGCATACCCAAAGGCTGCCTACCTTCACCACCACCGTGTGGGTGATCAACTGGGTTCATGGCGGTACCGCGAACGGTCGGCCGACGATTCATCTTACGAGCTCGGCCAGCCTTTCCGATTCGCTCTGCACTGTGCTCAAAATTCGAAACCTGCCCGAGAGTAGCGTAGCAATCCTTGGGAACCAGGCGAATCTCTCCAGAAGAAAGCTTGACCTGAGCCATAGCTCCATCAAGAGCCATAAGGGTCGCCTGAGAACCAGCACTTCTCACAATTTGTCCACCCTTACCCTTTTCGAGCTCAATATTACAGATAGTTGTTCCAGCTGGAATATTATTGAGCAGCAAACGATTACCTGGAGCTACCGGGGCCTCAGGACCAGAAACCACCGTATGACCAACTCGCATTTCATGAGTAGCCAGAATATAACGTTTCTCTCCGTCGACATAGCTCAAGAGAGCAATAAGAGCCGAACGATTTGGGTCCTTTTCCAAGGAAACAATCTTGGCTGGGATACCATGTTTATCCTGCTTAAAATCAACCAAGCGATATCGTCGCTTCACTCCGCCACCCTGGTGACGAACTGAGATCTTCCCTCGTGAGCGACCAGCTTTCTTAGGGAGCGGTGCCAAAAGACTTTTCTCTGGAGCACGATCAGTAACTCCCTCTGGCTTAACAACCGACATAAAACGTCGGCCAGCTGTGTTCTTTTTGTAGACTTTAATTGCCATACTTCTTGTTCATCATTACAGTCCAGCCTGGAAAAGGGTAATTGTCTCCCCTGCCTTCAAGCGAACCACTGCCTTGCGAACCCCACTTCTTTCACCTGTTCGTCGACCGATATTTTTTTTCTTTCCAGGAAGCTTGGTAATCGCTACTGATAATACCGTAACACCATAAGCTGCTTCAACTGCTTTCTTGATTTCTGTCTTAGTAGCTTTAGGGGTAACCTGAAATACATACTGGTTCAAAGCATTCAAAGCATAAGCCTTCTCAGTAATACGAGGGCGAAGCAAGACAGCTGTTGCCAAAGCTTTGTCACGCACTGATTCTTTTTTCGGAGTTGTTGTTGCCATAGTCTACTTATTTCTTCCAAGCCTGAAAGCGGCGATCAAGATCGAGAAGGCCAGCTTTTGTCATAAGCACAAACTCATGATCAAGCAAGTCCTTCACGTTCAAATCTGGATGATGCACTACAGAAAGCTTAGGAATATTACGCATAGCAATTGCTTCACGCCCCTCATCTCCCAAAAGACTTACTGCTACTCGCCTTGGGGCAATAGCCAATGACTTGAGAGCTGCAGCAAAAACTTTTGTCTTCTTCTCTGGTAAAACTACCGTGTCAACAACAACGAGTTTTCCGAGGCGGATTTTTTCAGAAAGAGCAATCAGAACCGCTTTCTGTCGCATTTTCCGACTTACCTCACGAACAAAATTTCGTTCCTTAGTTGGTCCAAAAGTTACTCCACCTTTACGCCAAATTGGGCTCCGCACTGAACCATGGCGAGCACGGCCAGTCCCTTTTTGCTTCCAAGGCTTCTTACCAGAACCAGCTCTTTCAGCACGATCCTTGGTATGAGCTATTGTCGTACGCAGGTTTCCTGAAAGAACAACATACACCTGATGGAGTAAGGAGTCATTCTTAGGAAGGTCAAACAGACTCTTATCGAGAGCCACCTCTTCCATTACTTTCCCTTCAAGATTTTTGACAGCAATTGATGACATAGACATTACTTGACGCTCTTGATTTCAACTATTCGGCCAGCTACTCCCGGAACGGCGCCTTTCACTGCCAAGATTCCTTCGGTCTCATCAACTAGTACTACACGAAGATTTTTTACCGTGAATCGATCAGCTCCCATGCGACCAGCCATACGACGACCCTTGATAACGTGTTCTGGAAACGTAGCTCCAATAGAACCAGGCTTGCGGATATCATGTTTGCGACCATGACTCGTCATTTGCCCCTTAAATCCATGGCGCTTTACCACACCCTGGAATCCCTTGGCTTTGGTTACACCAGTCACCTGAACGAGCTCACCTTCAGCAAACTGAGCTACCGTCAATTTTGATCCAACCGGAAAGGATTCGAGAATTTTTGCTTCACCTTCAACCTCAACTGCTCCATCGATACGGAATTCTTTATTGGTAATACGACGTTTGGTCTTTGGATGCGCCAACTGCAAAGCTACATAACCATCCTTTTCACGAGTTCGGTGAAGTTTCACTTCATTTCCCTCGCAAGCAAGCAGGGTTACATTCAAAGCAGTCCCTTCAGCATTGAAGAGAGTGGTCATACCGATTTTTTTACCGAGAAGGAATTTCATATGAGTTCGTTCGAGCAGAGAAACCGTGAATGATAAACTTTGAGTAATTAAAAACTGACTGTTTGGGTTAGCCAGTTTTCGTGACCGGCCCGTTCAGTATCCCGAGAGGGACTTAAACAAGTTACATTTTTATTTCAACATCGACTCCTGCTGGGAGATCGAGATTTGTGAGATTCTCAATCGTCTTTGCTGTTGGATTGGTAATATCGATGAGTCTCTTATGCACCCGCATTTCGTACTGATCCCGTGAGTTCTTATGAACAAACGTAGACCGGTTAACCGTCACCTTGTGCATATCCGTCGGGAGGGGCACTGGACCAGTGATCTGAGCACCAGTACGCTCTGCCGTTTCGACTATCTTTCTCGCGGACTGGTCGATCAGTTTATGATCGTAGGCCTTGATCTTGATACGGATTCTCGTCGATACTTCTTCTTTTTTCTTCGTAGCCATCGTTGTTGAGTTACTCTTAGTTCTCATCTCTTGAGAGAACAGTCATGCGGGAGAGATAGCTCCCCCGCACTCAGTTCCATCAATTATTTGAGGATCTTGGTGCAAACACCGGCACCTACGGTGCGTCCACCTTCACGAATAGCAAAGCGCATTCCTTCTTCCATAGCCACTGGAGCAATGAGAGTAATCTTGAGCTTTATCGTGTCACCTGGCATAACCATTTCAGTTCCTTCTGGAAGCACCACTTCACCAGTTACATCGGTAGTACGGATGTAGAACTGTGGCTTGTAGCCCTTGAAAAATGGAGTGTGGCGACCACCTTCTTCTTTGTTTAGGATATAGACTTCGCCTTCAAAATCAGTGTGTGGGGTAATTGATCCTGGCTTGGCCAAAACCTGGCCGCGCTCAACATCTTCCTTCTTGATACCACGGATAAGGAGACCGGCATTGTCTCCAGCCTGGCCACGATCAAGCTGCTTGTTAAACATCTCAATACCAGTTACCACTGTTTTGGCAGTATCACGAATACCTACGATTTCAACTTCTTCGTTGATGTTAACCACACCACGCTCGATACGACCAGTAACAACGGTACCACGACCCTCAATCGAGAAGATATCTTCGATCGGCATGAGGAATGGCTTGTCGGTATCACGGACTGGTTCTGGGATACGCTCATCGAGGGCAGCTACAAGGTCAAGAATAGGCTTGGCATCTGCCTCATCAGCAGACTTGGACTCGAGAGCCTTGAGGGCACTACCACGGATAACAGCGGCATTGTCACCATCAAACTCATACTTAGAGAGAAGCTCACGAACTTCGGCCTCAACGAGGTCAACGAGTTCTGGATCATCCACCATGTCAACCTTGTTGAGGAAAACAACAATATTTGGCACACCTACCTGACGAGCGAGAAGGATATGCTCACGAGTCTGAGGCATAGGACCATCAGTAGCAGAAACCACGAGAATAGCACCGTCCATCTGAGCAGCACCGGTGATCATGTTCTTGATATAGTCAGCGTGTCCGGGACAGTCAACATGAGCATAGTGGCGCTTGTCCGACTCATACTCACAGTGAGAGGTGGAAATGGTAATACCACGCTCTTTTTCTTCTGGAGCCTTATCGATTTCGTCAACGCCTTTTGGCTTAGCAAACCCCTTCATAGAAAGCACATGGAGAAGGGCTGCTGTAGTCGTGGTCTTACCATGGTCGACGTGACCGATAGTACCAACGTTTACGTGTGGTTTAGTACGCTGAAATTGCTCTGCCATAGTGGTGTATGCGGCCTGTTTCGCTCCTTGACGAGACAGGTGACGCCTCCCGTTAATGGATAATTGATTACAAAAAATTTTCTATTTCCCAAGCGTTCTTACCCAAAACGGACAAAAACAGCTCAGGAAAGCGTCAAGTGGGATGATAGCAACCCAGGAAAATCTTGTCAAGAGTCGATGTTTTGAACAGATATCCAGGACTGGGCCTAAAACGGTCTCATAGAGAATCTGGATGACCCCACAAATCGATATTTGAGGGTCATCCGTGGTTTGCGATAGCGCAGTCGCTTATCGAGCGCCCAAAGCCTTGAGCAGTTGTTGCCAGATCGTGGGGACTGCCTCTGGCTGGTTTTCGATGGTAGGCGCAGTAGCCAACATCAGAACAGCGATCATCCCCATCGTAACGATTGCTTTCATCTTTGAATCTCAAAAAACAGCACATGCTGCTCAAGGATGGTAGCAAAGTTACCACTAACAATCAACACCTTAGAATACGCGGCTTGAAATTCTGCGACACGATCCAATTCTTCCTAAGCGCTTCTCTAGATTAGCGCCAGAAGGATAGTTCAGTATTCAATTTTACTATATTAAAATTAGTCTCAGTTTTTTAAATTACTAAGCAATTTACTATATTCTTTTTTCTTAAAAAGAGTTAGTGATAACTAACTCTCTCTTGTTCAAACTAAAAACCGACTCTTATGAGCCGGTTTCGTTCTTAAAATTCATCTAAGGAGAATTTACTTTTCTTCCTTGGGAGCGCGAGCGCCCATGATTTCATCAGCGACATTCTTGGGCACCTCAGCATAATGGGCAAATTCCATCGAATAGCTGGCACGCCCCTGAGACATCGAACGCATCTGGGTCGCGTAACCAAACATGCTAGCGAGTGGCACCTCAGCACTTACCTCCTTCACTACCGCCGCTCCCTCGCCACGATCGGTCATTTCTTTGATAATACCGCGCTTGGAGTTGAGGTCACCCACGATATCACCCATGAATTGCTCTGGGGTAATCACCGCCACTTTCATAATTGGCTCAAGGATCACTGGCTTAGCTCGACGCATAGCCTCTTTGAAAGCCATCGAACCAGCAATTTTGAAGGCAGCTTCTGAAGAGTCAACTTCATGAAAAGAGCCATCGTAGACAGTTGCTTTGACATCAACTACTGGATAGCCAGCGAGCACTCCCGTTTTGGTTGCTTCTTCAATACCCTTGTTGATTGGCTTGATAAATTCCTGAGGAATAACACCACCCTTGATCTCATCAACGAACTCGTAACCCTTCCCTTGCTCATTGGGCTCGAGACGGATCCAGCAGTGACCATATTGACCACGACCACCCGACTGACGAACATATTTCCCTTCGGCTTCGGCCATCATGCGAATGGTTTCACGATAAGCCACCTGAGGACGACCGACATTAACCTCGACTTTGAACTCACGACGCATACGGTCAACGATGATATCGAGATGGAGTTCACCCATACCAGAGAGAATTGTTTGCCCACTTTCTTCATCGGTATGAACGCGGAATGTTGGATCTTCCTCAGAAAGTTTCTTTAAAGCCACACCCATCTTCTCTTGATCAGCCTTGGTCTTGGGTTCGACAGCGATATCAATCACTGGCTCTGGAAAAACAATTGATTCGAGAATAACCGGTGAATCCTGATCGCACAGTGTGTCACCAGTCATAGTAACCTTCATACCTACCAGCGCACCGATATCACCAGCAGAAAGGTCCTCGATATCCTCGCGATGATTGGCATGCATACGCACAATACGGCCGATACGTTCCTTTTCATCTTTGGTTGAGTTCAAAACGTAAGAACCAGCTTTTACCGTACCCGAATATACGCGGAAGAAGGTGAGCTGTCCGACAAACGGGTCAGTGGCCACTTTGAAAGCAAGGGCTGAAAACTTTTCATTATCATCAGTCTTCCGCTCTACTTCCTTGTCGGTCTTGGGATCAATCCCCTTGACCGCCGGAATATCAATAGGTGATGGGAGATAATCCACCACAGCATCCAAAACAAGCTGCACACCCTTGTTTCGAAGAGCAGTTCCAGTCATCACTGGATGCAGTTTGACGGCGATAGTTGCTTTTCTGAGAGCTGCCTTAAGTTCTGCCTCGGAAATCTCTTCCCCGCCAAGAAATTTCTCCGTCAGAGAATCATCCGTCTCAGCGATCTTCTCTACCATCTTGTCACGCCACTCTTTGGCCTTATCAAGATATTCGGCTGGAATTTCTCCTTCAATAACATTTTCACCCATGTCCCCACTGAAGGTATACGCCTTCATGTTCATGAGGTTGATAAGTCCATAAAAATCACCCCGGACTCCCAAAGGATACTGGATAGCCACGGCATTAGGAGTAAGACGATTCCAAATAGAAGCCAGGGCATCTTCAAAAATAGCTCCTTCTTTATCAATTTTGTTGATAAAACACATGCGCGGCACCTGATACTTCTCAGCCTGACGCCATACAGTCTCAGACTGTGGTTCAACTCCTTCTTTTCCATCAAATACCACCACTCCACCATCAAGTACGCGGAGAGAACGCTCCACTTCTACGGTAAAGTCTACGTGCCCGGGAGTATCGATGATGTTGATGTGATGATCTTTCCAATAACAAGTGGTAGCCGCTGAAGTGATCGTAATGCCACGTTCGCGTTCCTGCTCCATCCAGTCCATGGTCGCCTCACCCTCGTGTACTTCACCAATCTTGTGCGTGATACCAGTGTAAAACAGGATTCTTTCTGTAGTGGTGGTTTTCCCAGCATCGATATGAGCGATGATACCAATATTGCGATACTTTTCTACGGGAGTTTTGCGAGGCATAGGAACAAAAAATTATTATCTCTTTATTGTGAGGAAGCACCCCAAGAGGTGCCTCAACTTACTGTATCAAAGTCTGCTCTTCTCTAGAAGAATTTAGGCAAAGTGAGCAAAAGCCTTGTTGGCTTCGGCCATACGATGGGTCTCTTCGCGCTTCTTCATAGCAGTCCCAATCTTGTTGGAGGCATCGATAAGCTCATCGGCGAGCTTCTCAGAAAAAGCCTTCCCTTTGCGATTGCGGCAAGCATCTCGCACCCAGCGGAGAGCCAATACCTGTCGGCGTTCTCCTGATACTGGGACTGGGACTTGATAGTTAGCACCACCCACACGACGACTCTTGAGCTGAAGGAGGGGGGACACATTCTTTACAGCCTGTTCAAAAACACTCATACCACCCTTACCTGTCTTGGCCTGGATGATGTCGAAAGCATCATAGATAAGCTTCTCAGCTACACTCCGCTTACCATTCCACATGATCATCCCAATAAAATGACCAATCAGCGGATCGCTAAATTTGGTATCCGGTCTCCATTCTCGCTTATATTGTCGCTTTCTTCGTGGCATATCACCTTATAAAATCATCACAGTTAGTCTTTCTTCTTCTCCTTCTTGGCACCGTACTTTGATCGACTTTGCTTGCGTCCCACACCAGCAGCATCAAAAATCCCGCGAACGATGTGATAGCGAACACCAGGAAGATCTTTCACGCGGCCTCCCCGAATCATGACAATGGAGTGTTCCTGAAGATTATGGCCCTCGCCTGGAATATAGGCCGTGACTTCCATTCCATTAGTAAGACGGACACGAGCAATCTTTCGGAGAGCCGAGTTTGGCTTCTTTGGCGTCATAGTTGTCACCTTAAGGCAAACTCCGCGCTTGAAAGGACTATTAGTCTTGGTAATCCGGTTCTTTACGGTATTGGTAACAAAAGTCATCGCCGGAGATTTTGACTTGCGGCGAGTGGTCGAACGAGGACGCTTGATGAGTTGATTGATGGTTGACATGTGAAAAAAAGAAAGCTCGGTTAGACAAACAAAAAAAGACGGTCTGTCGCTGTGGAGCCAGTCTAGAGGAAACCTCCCTGTCTGTCAAGGACCAATCTCTCGATTTCAAGCAGAGGCACTCCTCCCTAAAAAGTAAGATTGAAGAAAAAACCAAGAACCGTAGAAATAAAGGTGCTAATGGGACCAGGGACGAGAAGAACGATAAATAGGAGGAGGAAAAAACCATACCGCTCGAGCATGAGCTGAGTTTCTTCGGATACCGGGAAAAGAGAAAAAAGAATTTTTGAACCATCCAACGGTGGGATCGGGATGAGATTGAAACAGCCAAGAACAACGTTCCAGAAGATAACAAGTAGCAACAGTCCGAAAAAAATACTTGGGAATGATCCTGCAATACTCTCAGCAAGTGCACTAAAACGATCGAGAAACGCCCCGCTACCACCAATCACACCGGAAAAACGGATCAAGATATCCTGCTTGACCAGAGAGGAAAGAGGTAGAAGAAAAGCTAAGACAGCAGCAATCAGTGCCATAAGAAAATTGGACGCCGGACCAGCAAGTGCTACCTTGAGACTCCCCCATTTTTGATCGCGTAAATTATACGGATTGTAGGGAACTGGTTTGGCATAGCCAAAAGCAAACCCCGTCGTAAAAACAAGAAGAGCAGGAAGAATCACCGAGCCAAAAGGATCAATGTGACTCCAGGGAGACAGTGTGAGTCGGCCAGCGTACTTGGCCGTCAAATCACCCAGCCACAAAGCCACTACACCATGCGATACTTCATGAATAATGACTGAATACACGAGGGTGAAGAGATAAAATCCGGCGAGAATAAGTTCATTGGTCATAAGAAAAATAGGACGTACACTTTAGGGGCTTGCCAAGACCATCATAGCATGCTAGACTTTGTTCGCTAAGTACTTGCCCATTGGGGCAGTTTTTATTCAGAATACTTCTATGAGTCGCGTCTGCCAACTTACCGGCCGGGGTACCCAAACCGGTAACAAAATTAGCCATTCCAAGCGTCACACTCGTCGCACGTTTGCCATCAACCTCCAGACTAAACGTATTGGTGGTATGAAGCTCCGTCTTTCAACACGAGCTATTCGCACCTTGGCTAAAAGCACTGCCTAGCAGCTAATTTGTTTGCTCACATGAAACAATCCCCGTCTTGGGGATTTTTTCTTGACTTTTTTTAATGGCAGGAGCATCCTGTCATGGTTGGTCGTACTACCTAATCTGACACTTGATAAAAGGTCAAGGAAAGATTCCGTAGCGTGATCACATTCAGTTCCTTCGGGCGTAACGCCCATTTTCATCACTCTCCTACAACGCAGACAAGGATACCTCATGAGCGAAGTTGTGTCTCTCGAATCGCAAACCACCGCCGTGGTTCCTTTCATTTCATACTTCTGTGGTGACTGGAAACTCCACGCCTTCGCGAACGCACTCGACAACTTGTCGCCGTGCCACCGTGAACGCCGACTTGGCGGTGGTTTCATCTTCCGTATCAACCAGACAGCGCTCCTCGAGTTCGATGCCATCGTGAATGGGTTCAGTACTGCACGCTTCGAGCACACGATCATCTTTACCCACACTGGATGCCTCGCACTGCGTGATTGCAACTACTTCGCTGGACTCAGGCAAAAGCGAGAAGCTCAATTCTCTCCAGATCATGCCGGGGAGATCGCTTTCAACTCAGCTGTCCTTAAGAAGATTCGTTTCCAAACACAGCAGCTCCGTTCCCCCATCATCTGGCACTTCGGTATCGTGGAAACCGAAAAGGTGATCGATATTCGTCCCGACTCCTCTCTGGACGAGGTCCTGAGTGCTGTGATTTGGCCATTTGGACCGCCACCGCCAGAGGTGCTACAAGGAAAGATTCGTCACGAGCGACTTGGACCAATGAACCAATCAACTCCTGGTCGGTACCAACCTGTCACTGATTGCGGACACGACAATGCTCTCACGGCCTGACAGTTCTGCCATGATTGAGGAGTGATCCAGGACGCCCCTCCTTCAACGCGAGGAGGGGCGTCCACAATTTTTTGATACTAAATTTTAGTTTGGTAATTCCCATCCCTATGCCACTCATGAAAGAAGTTCTCAAACTCAATGAACTCCGCAGTCGAGAGTTTTCCTCACCAGCAGCTCATGATGCTCGAGCTCTTTATCAAAGCCAGCACCCGACCAATATTCTCGTCTTCAAATGTATGGATGGTCGTGTCAACCTTCCTCTTATTACCGGTATTCCCATGGGAATACTTCGGCCTTTTAGAAATATCGGGGGAAAATTCACTCTCGGTTACCCCTACCTCGGCCGCCTCGTTCTCGACGCCAAGGAAGCAGCAATCCGTGAAGGAAGAGCGACGCTTGCTTTTTGTACCTACCATTTCTCCAAAGGAAGTGAACATCGTGGTTGTGCTGGACATGGTTATGATACTGTCGCTGCTCGCAAAGGCGCCGCTGTACTCAAAGAAGAGTTTGAAACTATTTTTGGTCACAATAATCCAGCCATCTCAGCTATCGTTGTAGGTATCGAAACCGATGAAGATGCTCTCACCTTCTGCAACACCCATGAGAAGCATGATTTTTCTATTGCTGACCATGTAGATGACAGCGATGATGAAATACGACGCGGTCTTCGCACGCTCTATCCTAACATGGAAACCCGAGTACTTAATGACCTCATGCCTCTTGCTCTCGGCAACCGAGATCATGTCGCCCGGCTACGTCGTGAAGGAAGGCCAGTTGCCGAGCTTGTTCATGGTGAAAATATTATCTGTGTCGGACGTGGTTTTGATTGGCTTCACATGCCTAATCGGGCTCTCATCATTGGACCCTACGGCGATGCAGTTCAAACTTGGCGTGATGCAGTTCGAGTGGCAGGGAATATCGTTCTGGATAATTTCAAAAAGAAACGCGTTCCTAAAGCCCATGGGGCACTCCTTCTTGTCTCTGCTCCCTATTCAGATATGAACGAGCGTGAACTTGCTATCGCCAAGGTAGGATATTTTACCACTGTGGCTAGTACTGTCCTTGCTCCTGTTGCTAAGAAACTCCGGCTCGAGATGCTCACAGGGGTCACCGATATGACTACCATGAAATTTCACCAAATAAAACTCAACTCATAAATTTCACGGCCAATCTAAAACCGCCCAAAAGGGCGGTTTTAGATTATTTTTGTCGGGCTGCCGGGAATTGAACCCGGGCTACATCCACCCCATGGACGCGTACTACCGTTATACTACAGCCCGCTGTACTTATTTTGAACAGAGTGAGCATATCAGGATTTAAGATAAATTGAAAGACCGGCCTGGGGATCGCCCGTTGGTCGGTCTCGTGACTGCTGGGGTTCCGGCAGCTCGGTTGCGGCTCAGCCTGATTCAGGCCTGCTGCGAAGTGCGGTACTCGTAACGGTGCTGCCCGTCGTGACGGACGCCCTCCGTATGAGTACCAGTGGCGTAATCGGTGATATGCACAACAGCAATCACCTTTGGTTGATTGGATCCCGCAACTGGAGTGGCGGGGGCGACAGCGGGTTGAGCCTTGTCAGTTTGACCTAGCCCCAACACTTCACGAATTTGCCTTAGCACGATGTGCTCCTCATTTGATGATTCCAAAACCACTACAGCCAAAGCTTTGGTGGCACTACTTACCTCAAGGAAATACTTCCGAGAGATAAAAATATTCTATACCTCTTCTCATTTTCTGCAAGGGGGATATGCAAAAGCCCCTCAAGTGAGGGGCTTTACAAGTTACTCGAGAATACCGTCGAGATTTACATCGTAGAGGATTTGTTCCTGAACGAGACGATACTTGAGAATATCTTCTGGACTAAACCAGATCGGGATCTCGCGGAGCGCCTCTTCTGGACTATCTGAACAATGGACGAGATTTCTCACGGCACGATTGTCGATCGAAGACAGCGCATACGAGTCGACGGTCAAATCGCCACGAATCGTACCTACATCAGACGTTGTTGGCTCAGTACCACCAACAAGCTTTTTGACGATGGCTACTGATTGATTGCCTTCTACTACAAAAGCAAGGACTGGACCAGAGGTGAAGAAATCAACATTACTCTTGATAATATCTTTACCATACTCCATTGCCTCTTTCTCAATAGGAAGATTTTGCGCCTTGCGGTCATCAACAATACGTGTCCCCTTTTTCATGAACCACTCATCGTCTTTGTTGTAATGCTTCCAGCACTGATCTGCTGTAGGAAGAAGCATCTTCATAGCCACAAATTTGAGGCCGGTATTCTCAATCCGCGAGACGATAGTTCCCATGAGAGAACGTTGGATAGCATCAGGCTTCAAGATAACCAGCGTTTGTTCTTTCTTGGGATGAGCAATAGCCATATGCTTGGTGCGCTAAAAATGAATCTACAGTTTTAATATGACACGAAATATTGATAAAAACAATATTCCGCTTGCCTGAAAGAGTATACCCTCTCCGAGAGATTCAGTCAATGATCCGTAGACCAAGATACTCTATTCAACTTCTCGAGCGCAGCTCTCTTGATCGACTACACAAACATACGTAATTGAACCCTCTTCATCTGTGCGCAGTGAAATAATCTGACGCTGAGCAAGACGTTCCAAAACTTGAAAAGCTGGATGTCCATAATTATTTTCCCCCACCGAAAGAATCACCTCTTTTGGTCGCAAGAGATCAAGCCAAGCATCGCTCGTTGAAGAAGCGGAACCATGATGAGCAGCTTTGAGAACTTCAACTGGCTGAACTGTAGGGAGAAATTCCTCCTCATGAGGTAAATCTCCGGTAAAAAGAAAATCAGTTTTGCCAAAAGTGAAACGAGTAACAATACTCCCTTCATTGGAACTCAGATCTGGAGCCAATGGCAACTCTTTCGGATAAAGAATCTCGAGACTCCCTCCGTGACGAAGATGGAGTGACACCCCTGCCCTACCGGGAACATCATGCTGGATTCCGAAACGTTTGAGGGCTCTCTTGAGAAGGACGAGATCATCTGTTGTTTTTTCAGTTGTTTCAATTTGAGAAAATCCAGTCTCAATAAATTGACCGATCTGATATCGCTCAAATAATGTTGGTAGGCCACCAATATGATCAGTATCCGGATGAGTCGCTATTACCACCTCAATGGTTCGATCGTAAAAAGGTATCTTTTCTCCGAGAGCCGCTAGCAGCACGGACCCGTCACGGCCACCATCAATAAGTACTTGTTCATGACCTGATTGGATAAGTATCGCATCTCCTTGACCTACCGCGAGAAAAGAAACGGTGGTTTGCTGATCGTGCTCCCATACAAGAAAAAGCTGCACCCCAAGAAGAAGAGCTACCACTAAAAGACTAGCGAGAAGAACGCGAGTAATCCAGGCGAAGTACATAGGTAAAAAAAGACTTTCGACTGTACCATACCCCGATGGCTAGGACAAGCCCCCAACACCAGAGAAAATACTCATTCGGATATACCCCCTCAAGGGTGGCCCAAGAAAATTTAGCCAGAAACTCAGCTATCCCCAACACCACCATTAGGAAAAGCCACGTTGGGAATAAGAAAAGTGGAGCAAAAAATGGGACTAGCGAACCAATACACACGAGGAGAATGCCTGAGAGCATGGCCGCTGGAATAAGCGGGAGAACGAGAGTGTTCGCAATCGGACTAATGAGACTAATAGTTCCAAAATGAAAGGCAAGAATTGGATCCACAAATAAGCCAATAACTGCCGTTGAAAGCGGGAGAGTTATGAACGATTGCCATCGCTTCAATCGATGAAGGAATATTTCTATCCAAGGCACTGCCACTGCGAGAGCAAGCGTCGCCATCAAGGAGAGTTGAAAACCAACATCATAGCGCACCATCAGCGGATTGGCTATCGCCATTCCCACACCCGCTAACACTAATCCATGAAGCATCTGGTTTGGCCGTCCCAAAAAATAAGCGGCCGTAACTATCCCCGTCATAAGTGCTGCTCGCAAAGAAGCCGCTGAAATATCTATGAGACAAAGAAACATAGCAATGCCCAAAAGTGCAATCACCACAGCTGTCTTTCGCCAAAAACCAACCAAGAGAGCGAGCATCAGAAAGGCCGATGCTACCAAAGTCATGTTGTATCCGGAGACAGCCACCACATGAGAAATCCCTGCCCGACGAAAATCATCACTGAGAGAAGAAGGTAAGGTATGATCACCACCAAGGAGCAGGCCCTGAAGGAGACCACTCGCTGGTTCTGGAAGAAATTTTTTTATCTCCTGACGAACTGATGATTGCCAAAGAAAAAGTCTAGCACGCCAAACTGATACCTGAAAAACTCCCTCTTGTATAACAGCAGTGTCACAGACATAGACAATATTACGCGTTACCAAAAAACGAGCATAATCAAAATGAACATCAAAATTTTTTGGCCGCTTGAGAAGACATTCCAGGTGAATGCTCTCTCCTGGAACTATTTCTAGAGTGCGCGAAGCCCGCACTAAAATGTCTCCTCCAACCGACTCGCCTATTGGTCTGACCTGAAGCGGAAGGTACCATCCTCGAGCAGGTTCTACTTTCACTACTAAAACCGTACGATTAAAAGATACTTCTTGAGGAAGCTCATCGACATGAGTAAGGGTTCTGAGAGCAAATTCATACCCACCAGCCAATGCCAAAGCAACGAGTACAACTCGAATCGTAAAAGAAGGCCCTATCATACGGAGACCCGCAATACCGACAGCGAAAAAAATGAGGAGAATTGACCACAGAGTTTCTCTAGGGGTATTCACAAGAAGACACCCCAAGAGATAGCCTGTACCAACCAACAAAAAATAAGCGCTCATTGCTCTCTATCTCGAATTAGCTACACAAATCACTCTCTCGCAATGAGTTTTGTTTTGGTGAAGTGACGAAAAAATTAATCTTCGTCAAATTTTTCGAGCACTCGACGAAATCCACGGGCACTACCAAATGACTGATAAACACTCGCAAAACGGATATAGGCCACCTCATCAATATCTTTGAGTTTCTGGAGTACGATGGTGCCAATATCACGACTTTTGATCGTATTTTTTTTGGCCCGCTCAGCAATGGTGTACTCGATAGAGCCAAGAAGTCGTTCGAGCTCTGCCTCTCCGAAAGGACGCTTTTCGAAAGCCTTACGGATACCTGCTTCAATTTTTCTCCGTTCATAAGGTTCGTGACGGCCATCCTTCTTTTCTACCCGCACCCGAAAGAGTTCCGCCTGTTCATAGGTAGAAAAACGAGCCTGGCACTCTTGGCACTCTCGCCGACGCCTCACTGCCCTTCCCTCGAGCGTTTGGCGGGAATCAGTTACAACGGTATCGTCATGGTTACAGAATGGACAGCGCATAGATGTTGACCTCTACTCTAGCAAAAGTAGTCAAAAAGGAAAGTCCCCCTGGATCAGCCATAATTAGGCTGGAATATCTGCCTCAGTAAAAGTAACTACTGCTCCATCAGTCAGATTCCCCTCAAGGAGGCGTTTGACGGTAGCATCTTCTACCATGTCGGCGATGTACCGATTAATAGAACGGGCACCGAACTCTGGTTTATAACCACGCTCGATAATTGTCCGAATAGCTCCCGGAGTAAAATTCATGGTAATCTTTTTTTCTCGGTAGAGCTTCGCTGTGAACGCCTCCAATTTTAGTTTGGTCACTTCTTCCATTTCCTCATTGGTAAGCGACTGAAACAAAATAACTCCATCAAAACGATTGAGAAATTCTGGGCGAAACAATCCCTCAGCAATAATCTTATCAATAAGCTCATCTTCAATATCAGAAAGCGACTGGCCATGTGAAGTCATCTCATGAATAAAACTTGCTCCAGCATTGGAGGTGGCAATAACAATCGTATTTCTGAAATTAACTCTGTGACCAAATCCATCAGTAACAAAACCCTCATCGAGAATCTGAAGGAAAAGGTCAAGCGCTCTCGGATAAGCCTTTTCGAGCTCATCGAGCAGCAAGATAGAATACGGATGCTCTTGGATAAGAGTCGTCATCCGACCTTTGACATTGAGCTCGGCTGAGCCGATAAGTTCAGCTATAGACTGAGGCGTCTGAAACTCACTCATATCAAGCCGTACCATCCGCTCCTCATCACCAAAGTATACGGCCGCAAGTGTCTTGGCAGTCTCCGTTTTTCCTACCCCTGTCGGACCCAGAAAGAGAAAGGAACCAATTGGCTTCTTGTCATTTCCAAGACCAGCTCGCACCTTGCGAAAAGCTTCAGCTATTTGTTTAATGGCTTCTTTTTGACCAATAACTCGTTCATGCAAAAGTGTCTCGAGGTTGAGAAGCTTCTCTTTCTCTTCTTGTGTCGCCTCACCCATAGGGATACCTGATTTCGCTTCGAGAAAGTCCTCCACAGTCGCATGAGTAATAAACGGGAGATCCGGATGTTTCTCCCAATACACGAGCACCTCTTGGGCCAAATCGATAGCTCGCTCAGGAAATGGTCGCTCCCAATTGTAGCGCTCTGCTGAATCATAAATTTTGTGAAGCGCCTGAATGGTAAAAACGGGACGCTTAGACTCAAGCGATCGAAAAATATCAAGCAAAATAGACAGTACTGCTTCCTGGTTAGGCTCTGGTACCTGAATAGCTTCAAAATACTTGAGTGCTGGAATTTGATGCTGGCCAATCGTGTGATAGGCCTCACTTGTCATAAGTCCAATAATACGACAGGTCGGATAGGGCAAATATTCGTGCAATACCTCGGCCATCGCGAGATCACTCGTTGGATCGAGATACAGTTCAATGTTTTCGATAACCAAAATGACGTTCCCGGCATACACCGCCTGATTGAGAGCGTCACGCAAGAGACTCTTGGGATCAATTCCCTGACTCCGACCATCGGAAATAAGTTGCCCGAGATCGAAAAAAACAATTCTCGCATCACCAATAGCCTGGTCAGCGTATGTATTTTCCCGAATTTGTTTGGCCAGAATATGAATCAGTGAGCGTTTCCCAATACCAGGATCTCCTATAAGAATGGCGCTGCTTTCTGTTGGTCGACTGAGTGTGAGAGCCAGCATCTCCAAGAGAGATTCACGGCCAATCGATTCATGATCACGATAATTCGAAAAGTCCCCTTCGGAGAGATCGGTCACATACCGATCAAGGTGAGGGGTATAGGCATATTTCCAGTGTTTCCCAATACGTGGAGCACGCCTCAGGTGAGACCAATCCCAAAAACGTTTTTCTTCTTGAATCTTTTGATAACGTTCCCCTTCCAATTTCCAGGCCTCATCATACAGAGTAGGATCAATGTTCTGTTCCAGAAGAAAAGCTTCTCGAGCTTCTTTGGATCGAAAGAGTTCGGAAGAAAAACTTTTGGGATGAAGTCCAAGCCGCATAACAACCCGTTCTCGCCACGGCGCTCGTTCTGGGGTGAGGGTATAGTCTGTGTGCCGCCGCGTATGATCACGCCAGCCAAAGAGTGCGGTGATAACTATAGACAAAGAAAATGTAAACAAAATACCACCCGTGATTGGTCCAAATTTCATCCCTAATACAAATGCTCCACCCAAAACTAAGAGAGGTGCTATCACCGCAACGCTCGCTAAAAATACCGCCACCATCAAAGTAAAAAGTACCAATATGAGACCAGTTACTACGACTATGGAACGGACGATGCTCCCCAAGAGACGGACCACGAGATTATTGGTGAACGCTTCCAGCCACAACACCGGATGGAATCCTCGCCAGGTGTCATGACTCACGTCTCGCTTCCACGGTGAAAAAAGAGTCAGTAAGAGCTCGAAAATATTGAACCGATGTGCGGTATAACGGACAGCATTACCAGCGATCCGAAAAATACCCACAATACCAGTTGTGTAGTACCACAGAAAAAAATGCATGGGTGTTGATATGTCTTTGTTCTCATTGTACCGCCCGGCCCCTCTTTGGGGAAGCATATCGAAAAAATTCTCATACGTTTTCTTTATAAAAAATCTTGCCGGAGGCCCTCGCGTAGAGAACCCCCGGCATAAACACCACTCAGGCAGCTGCCTGAAAAAGTGGCATCTTTTCAAGTATCGGGATCATACGACCCATGTCGCCTCCCCGACGATAGCGCAAGTCATCCAGCTGCCACACTCCATCCTCTCTCGATGGCAGGGTTTGGATCGCTCCATCACAGTCGTTGTAGACCGGACAGAGCTTTGGCATAGCCGTCACCTTGTAGCACCGAGTACAGCTCTGATTACCCCGGAACCAGATGGCATGCGACAACTCGACGGGAGAGATCCTCAGTCGTTTGACCACTCGGCACAAGAGCTTCCGAATGATCGACCCCAGCTGCTGGTTTTCGATCACTCCCGTCCCATGCACGATCCCTGTCGAAATCACGAACCGCATGACGTGCACATCGACAGGAAAGGCGTCCTCGGGCATCTTGATGACCCCACGCTCGGCTAGGTAGAGCGCGTAGAGTGAACTAATCTTGGCCCCAAACCCCGGCAGCGGATCCCCGCTCGGGAATTGATCCTTGAAAACGAGGATGTCTTCGATGGGAGTTGTGTTCCCCAGCTTGAACATTCGTCGTGGATCGCCCCCAAAGTCATTGAAAAGCGTCTGGGCACAGCGGGGCCAGTACCGAGCCGAGTCACGAGGACAGCCGACCTTGTATTGACGCAGGATCTGTTCGATCTCTTCTGGAGGGATACCAATCACGACTGGCAAGTAGAGCTCTGGGTGCTCGTGCCACATGACTGCGTGACTCGCGTATACAGCATCGCTCAACTCACGCCGATCGGTCATGGTGGCAAAGAAGATCCACTGCTGCCAGAGCCGACTCCCTCCTTTCACACCCTTGGGAATATGCTTCCACTGGACTGCGTCACGCTCTCGGACGATGGGTCCCGAGCGGAAGGCATTGTAGAGACGGGCCATCACTTCACATGCCCGCTCCTCATCGACCTCGATGTCATAACGAGCAGTTTGATATTTCACGATACCTCCCGATAACAAGAATGGCTGGTGGTAATACAGGGAGTTCTCCATGCTTCCACCAGCCAATTCACACGCAGTACACTCGTGCCAATGTTGACAAACCTATCGCCCAGCAACTCGACTGACCGCTTGCCTCGCCTGCATTGCGCCCCGTGCCCCTCGCAAACCATCGACGATCTGTGGCGCCAGCTGACTAGCCACGTCGAGCGTCCGGGTAACGGCTGCAGCAGCTGCCCCACTCGCCACTCGTTCCACACCACCCTCGGTATGCAGACGAGCAACGATACGAAGTTGTTGTTCACCTGCTCGAACGGTTGTTTCAAGCTCCTTCGCAGCTGATTGTTTTGCACCATCAAGAGCATCTTGAATGGAAAGGTCGAACATCTCACCTTGCCCTTGTAGGACACAGATTTGTTCGCTTACCCAGGCAGCAGCCCGTTTAGCCGTCTTGTACTGAGTGACAAGCACATAGGCGAGATGCATCAACTCTGCCTCATCAAACGGCTTCTCTGCTTCGATCCGTGCCTCTTGGAGGCGAGCCAGTTCACAAAGCAGTGCGTAGGCAATTCCCTTCTTGAACTGATTGTTGGGTAACACCAACTCTTGGATTCGAACTGGCAATGCCGTAAAACGGATCGAGCGGCGCACTGCTTCCGGCTTTTTTCCGAGGCTGCGAGCAAACCTAGCAAGAGGCATTTCTGGATTCTTCTTTTTGGCCTCACGCCAGAAGAGCGTGATGAAGCGCGCCTCTTCGTCCGGCGGTACCTCCTCATGGACATTCTCGTGATACTGCATGAGGAGCGCTTGCGAGAACGAGCTTTCGAAGTGCAGCCTGGCATAGAAGGTATCCAGACCGACAAGCTCCACTGCCTTGAAACGGCGGTGGCCAGCTACGAGGAAAAGATGAAATTCTTCACCCTGTTCCTGGATATAGGTTGGAATAAACTGCCGGAGTTGATAGTTCGTCCCCCACATCGTGTTGATGTTCTGGATGTAACTAAGCGCAGCCCTTCGCTTAAGTGCTACGACGAGCCCAGGTGTATGTTGACCCATCGCACTGATACTGTCCGCAAGCTCATTCAAGCCATTCTGCGACATAGTTCGGCGCATCTGATGTAGTACGCCAATACACGTTCGTGGCAGATTTACGTCATATGTCCCCTTTGGAGGACGCGCAGCCATCTTCTTCAGACTGATTTCCATGATACCCTCCTTGGACCTGAAAAAATTGTTAAGACAACGATGGTTTACTGTAGCAAGAAAAATGGGCGTCGAAAATATTGCCCATTAGTCTTATTTATTGCATAAAAAAAGCGCCGTCCAAGAACAATGCCTGGACGGCAATTGGGTCGATACCCAGGGAGACGGTCAGTTAGTCCCAGGGTTCAGCTTTCCCCGTCAGATACGTAGGGGGAGATCCCTCCAGAATCCCCTGCACCTTCTCCTCGAGCGTGGCCTTGTTGAAGGGCTTCACGATGTACCCCGCGGCACCGCTCTGCGCTGCCAGGACGATGTCCTCCTTGCGTGCTTCGGCCGTAACCATCAAGACCGGCAGATGCCTCAGGCTCTCGTCGGCCTTGATGGCCTTGAGCAGCTCGAAGCCGTTCAGGTTGGGCATGTTGATGTCGGTGATGACGAGGTGAAAAGGAGCGTTGAGCCGAAGCTTGCTGAGAGCCACCGTACCGTCCTCAGCCTCTTCGACAGTGCCCACCCCCATCTCCCTGAGAAGTCCGCAAACGATGCGACGCATCGTGGCGTAGTCCTCAACGACAAGGATTCTGAGACTATTGGTAACAAGGGGGAGTTTCACGAATACCTCCTGCGACAAAGAAAGAGCTGTGTGCTCTTGGTGAAAAATCTGTGTCCGCTTGCGGACAAACTACCCTATCACGCTCATCCCCCACCGTCAAACCAAAACCCGAGGGAAACCTCGGGTCAGATCACTCACTAAGTTTTACGCCTACTTCTTCATCTTGCGACGGATAAAGGCCGGGATTTCGAGGTCCTCTTCCTCCACAATATCTTTGGATTCCTGTCGGAGAGTAAAGCTCTTGGGCTGAATCTTCTCTTCGATAATCATCGGGGTAGGCTCGATTTTTCTTGTTGGGAAAACAATGTTGTCTTCTGGCTCTTCCTCAGGGGCTTCGTCACGCTCCTGTGAAATACGGATAGGCGCAGCTGGTGCAGCATTCATCGCCGAGCTTATAGTAGACTTGGCTCGATTGACGAGACCAATGGGAAGTTCATTCTTGTTGCTATCAAAGCCAGTTGCCACCACGGTAATCTGGACTTCGCCTTTTCGAATCTGTTCGTCCACCACGGCACCAAAGATAACTTTAGCATTAGGATCGATGGTTTCGGTAATAATCGTAGCAGCCTCATTGATCTCGAGCATGGAGAGGTCAGATGAACCAGAAATATTGAAGAGTACTCCTTTGGCTCCATCGATAGAGAGTTCAAGCAGCGGACTATTGATTGCTGCCCGAGCCGCTTCGGTAGCACGGTTCTCACCACTTGCTATACCGATACCCATAAGAGCCGATCCAGAGTCCTGCATAATCGCTCGCACATCAGCAAAGTCGACGTTGACGATACCCGGCTTGGTGATGAGGTCAGAAATACCCTGAACACCTTGGCGAAGTACATCGTCGACAATGCGGAAAGCACTGATGAGCGTCGTCTTACGATCAATAATAGAAAGAAGTTTGTCGTTGGGAATAGTAATAAGCGTATCGACACGGTCCTTGAGATTATTGAGACTCTCTTCGGCAATGGCGCGACGCTGTGAACCTTCAAAAGCAAATGGGCGAGTCACCACTCCTACGGTGAGGGCACCAAGTTCCTTGGCCGTTTCAGCCACGATAGGTGCCGCTCCCGAACCCGTACCACCACCGAGGCCACACGTGACAAACACCATATCAGCTCCTTTGAGGACTTCTTGGATTTCATCACGATTTTCTTCGGCTGCCTGACGACCAATCTCTGGATTCATACCAGCGCCCAGTCCTTTGGTCAAATTTTTTCCAATATGGATTTTTTCCTGCGCCTTGGAGTGATGGAGAGCCTGCGCATCAGTATTGATCGCCACAAATTCGACACCTTTAATTTTGGCATCGATCATCCGAGAAATAGCGTTACCGCCCGATCCTCCAACACCGACGACTTTAATTTTGGCAAAGGTTTCGATGTCGGGTTTGATTTCAGCCATAAGAGTGCGGCGGAAAGCGTCAATTAGAGTGTATATAAAGAGTAGGCAAGAAAGCTCATCTCCCGAATCTCTCGAAAGAGATATCTCACCCGCTCGATGAACCACTTTATCATGCGAAGAGAGGCCATGTCAATCCCGCAAAATTCCACCAGAAAATGGCGAAAAGCGCTAGGGCAAGGGAAAAATCAGCCATAGGAATAGGTGCGGTAACTCTCTTTTCCTCTCTTCTTTATGGCAAGAAACGTTTGAAAAGTTGCTGTGCTTTCTGGAAACCATCTTTCATCTGCTCAGGCATCGCATCAAAAATTTTGGCAGCATCACGGAGGCCCTTGTGCGCCTGTGTCCCCTCCTCCAAAGCAAGAAAGAGAAGACCGACCATCGTTGCAAAAGCTGGACCATCTACTTGATCAAGAATACCACCGAGTGGTTTGGGATAACCGATCTGAGCTGGGAGACGAAGTTTTTTCTTTGCAAGATCAACAAGTCCCGGAATGAGAGCTCCACCTCCCGTGAGAATAACCCCCGCTGGAAGAAGCGCTTCGCGATTGATGCTTTTGAGCTCGAGATTGACGTAGTGGAGAATTTCTTCCAGTCTCGCCTCAATCACCTCAGCAATATGATGGCGCGACACCGTGTCATTTTCTTGGGAATCAAAATCCGAGAGATCGATTTCTTCTTTTTTATTAACCTCACTCGGGACAGCGTGACCATACTCTCGTTTGATCGCTTCGGCAACATCGATCGAAGTCCGAAGGCCAATAGCAATATCATTGGTTACATGGACCCCGCCCATCGGAAGCACTGCGAGATGGAGGAGATCTCCATCTTCAAATACCGAGAGCGTTGTAGTACTAGCACCAAGATTGACCACCACCACTCCGAGCTCTTTTTGCTTGGGTGAAAGGACTGCCTCTGCTGAAGCCAAGGGTTCTGCTATAAAGTGATGCGAGCCAATCCCCGCCAATTCGAGACTTCTCGTGAGATTCTTAAGATGATTGCTTGCTGTACCAATAACAAGAGCAGACACTTCGAGTCTTACTCCTCGCAAACCTATCGGATCCTTGATATTGGATTCATCATCCAGACGATAAGACTGGGGTACTACGTGCAAAATTTCTTTATTCGGTGAAAGAACCGTTCGGGACTGTGTTTCTTCTACCAATCTTTCGAGATCCTCTTCGGTTACCTCACCATCTGACTTGCCTACTGCCACCACTCCCTGGGTAAGAAGTGAGAAAAGTTCTGTTCCTGACACCGAAGCCGTGACATGATCCGCTGGAACGCCCGCCATATGCTCAGCTGCCGAAAGGGCAATGTGCACTGTCTTGGCCACCTCTTCTGGCTGGACAACAATACCTCGACGTATCCCAACAGAAGGTGCTGTACCCACACCAATAACTCGAGGGATGCTTCCATCTCTCGGCACCTCAGCAATCACCGCTCGTACTGTAGCGGTGCCAATATCTAGTCCAACAATCGTATTTTTTTTCGACATACAAAGAAAACTCTTCCCCAACTTACGCAGCAATGAGTGCGAGGGGTGCATGCGCATTATTATACCACTACACAAGGCGATCGGTGTAGTGTTCTCAAAAAAGAAGAACTCTCTCACTATTCATCCAACCCTCCGCCTCTATGAATACAGCCAAATTGCTTTCCAAATATACGGCCAGAAAATATACATGCCTACAGCGAGAGCAGAGAGCGAACCGAGAAGCACTGATCCTGCGACAACATCCTTCACTACTTTGACGTACGGATGCACACGAGGCTTGAGGAGATCTAAAAGTCTTTCGAAAGCCGTATTGATAAGTTCGAGTGAAAGAATAAATCCCACCAGGAGAAAAATAACCGCCTGTTCTACCGATGACAACGGTAAAAAGAAAGCCAGTCCAAGCGCAGCAATAGCCAAAACGATTTCAATCTGAAAGTTACGTTCCTCCCGGAAAGCATAACGGATACCAGCGAGAGCATGCCGCAAGCTACGAGCAAAAGTCTTGAGAAACATCATACGATTTTTATATTTCCTAGTGAGTACACAAGAGAAAGTCTTCTTTCTTTTTGGACGAACGACGGAATTCCAAGCGCTGTGATGACGCTTATTTTTTTTCTAATGGGGCGAACTGATCAGTAATTCTATCCTGAAGAGTAAACATCTCTTCTTCATGGTCAAAACCCAAGAGATGAAGCACACCATGAGAAAAAACATACATAAATTCCCTCTCCCATGATACACCATCTTCTTTGGCAGAACGATCAATAAACGGGTGAGAGAGAACAAGCGTACCAAGATCGAGAGTTGCCGATTGAGCAAGTTTGACACTCTGTCTACTCTCAAAATCACCAAAGGAGAGCACATCTGTTGGTTTGTCCTTACCCCGATAGGTTCGATTCAGTTCTTGAATCTCGCGATCATCTACAATCGCCACTTCCAGCCGAACCCCCTTACCTTTTCTTTGGAAAACTGTTGGAAAGGCCGCGAGACAAGTAGCTTTCACCACCTCTCGCAAGATATCTTCGCTGAGACGAGGAGGGAGTGCCGAGGCTAGCGACAAAATAACCCGCATATCTACTGAGCCGCAAGACGTTTGGCCACTACCTCGCGAACAAGATTGCCATCTGCTTGACCGGCGCTCTCTTTCATTACCGCTCCCATAATCTTGCCCATATCTTTGGCAGTTACTGTTCCAAGATCACTCAGGATACGGTCGACCATCGCTTCGGTCGCTTCCTGTGATAAGGTAGTCGGGAGATAGGGAGAAAGGAAAGCGAGCTCGGACTCTTCTTTGGCGACGAGATCAGCTCGGCCACCAGCTTTATATTGTTCAATACTATCCTTGCGCTGCTTCACCAATCGCTTTACTACTTCCTGTACTTCAGCATCAGTAAACTCAGCTACCGGTTTTCGTTTTTCAATAGCCACATTTTTGAGAGCGCTCTGAAGAAACCGAAGGGTATCACGCTTTTCGGTAGCGCCAGTTTTCATGGCATCTTTAAGCTCTTCGTTGATATCAGTGATAAGCGACATAGAAAAATATTGAATGATGACCTTGCTTTATGGTTGCATGATGTAGCAAAAAAGCCAATCAGGCAACCATTGGGCTAAGCAGCCATTTAGATACGCTTCTTGATGTCGCGGAGAGCATCTTCGTCAAATTTCCCAAGCTTCTTGAGCTTATCAATTTCTTTTCTGATTTTGACTTTGTAGAGAGCCTCATCCCGGCGAGCCGACTTACTCTTCTCGAGTGTTCGGTAGCGCAGTTTTCTTACCTGACGCAAGACACCGCTCTGCTGGACACGACGCGAAAACCGCCGAATGAGACTTTCGGTCGTTTCCTTCTCTTTCCGTTTGATGTGAATCATAGAGACCTCCTTTCTGTAGTACTAACCACCCATGAGATGGAGGTGGAGATGAGGAACTTCCTGCCCCCCTCCTTCGCCTACATGGATAACCAGCTTATACCCTTTTTCCGAAATTTTCAAGTCCCGAGCGATATCTCGTGCAACCCGGAACATCTTCCCTACGATAAGTTCGTCCCCGTCCGCCATCTCAGCAATCGAAACGATACAACGCTTGGGGACAATCAACAGGTGTACTGGGGCCTTGGGATGAATATCATCAAAGGCCATAATCTCCTCATCCTCATAGCGAAAAGTTGCCGGAATCTCTCGATCACGAATTCTCTCAAACACTGTTTTCATACACAAATTTTATACCTCAGATTCCAATTTTTGAAGTTTCGCTTTAGCAACAGCAAGTCGCAAGATGTCTGGATTTTTTTGTGAGTCCCGCCTTAAACCTGCACGATACACCTCTTTGTCCCATTCATTCTCAGGAACCAGACCAGTTAATTCACGGGCCATTTCTGTTTGCTGTCCTTCCAAAGATAAGGCATCGAAGCGAGCAAGAGGACCTGTCCACGTACGAATTTGCTCCTCCAACCGACCAATTTCTCCTTTCAACTTTTCTATCTGCTCTTCTCGTGTACCGATATCAATTGATTGCTGTTGCTGGAGAGCATCAATAATCTTCTGGCCTCGCTCGTCCAATGACTTCTTTGAGGCAGTAGTTACAGCTCGCAGACTATTGAGATCAAATCGCTCACTCATACCTTCTTTGCCGATTTCTTACTCCTTTTCTTTCTCCTTCCCCTTCTCTTTCCCTTCTTCCTCATCTTCATCATCATCTTCGAGCTTGGGAAGTGGAAGTCCATTGGGACCCATCAGTGCCTGATTCGCCTTGAGCAGTTTCTTCACTGCGTCGGTCAGTTTTTCTTGGACCACTGTTTCCTGAGTACCCGAAACCATATCCTTGACGATCGCCGTACCATCAAGTACTTCTTTCTGACCAAGAATAATCGTGATCTCTACCCCTAGCCGATTGGCCACGCGGAGCTGACTCTTGAGTGTACCGCGACCAAAAGATTCAGCCACTAGGACGCCATTCTTCTCAAGATCAGAGAAGAGACGGAGACTTTTCTTCTTGGCCATAGCACCAAGCTGTGCCAGAAAGACACGTGGTTTTGGTTCAGTGTATGGCTTTACCTGAGTACGCTTCATTTCGAGAACGATGCGATCGATACCAAGCGCAAAGCCAATAGCTGGAGTAGGTTCACCGCCCAAAGATTCTACCAATCGATCATAACGACCACCACCACCGAGTGAATAGTCTTTGCCATTTTCGTCAGTGGAGCGGATCTCAAATACTGTTCGAGTATAATAGTCGAGACCACGCACCAGCCGCGTATTGATAGAGTACGGCAGCTCGAGTTCATCAAGATACTCTAAGAGATGCTTGAAATGGTCACGTGATTCCTGATCAAGATAATCAAGTGGCTGCGGTGCATGAGACATCACCTGGATGGTTTTCTCATCCTTGGAATCCAAAAGCCGCAAAGGATTGGTAGTGATACGTTCTCGATCCTCCTGACTGAGTCTATGCTTCTGTGACTCGAGATAACGGACCAGGACCTTCTCGTACTCACGACGTGACTCTGGCGTACCGATAGAGTTCACCTGGAACTCGATATTCTTGAGTCCCAATTCTTTGACTACTCGGTAAGCGAGCTGAATAACCTGAGCATCGAGAATCGGGTCCTCTTCACCAAACACATCAAAGTTCGCTTGGGTATGTTCCCGATAACGACCTTCTTGGGGCCTGTCATAACGGAACAGTGATCCATAAGAGAAGAGCTTGATTGGTTTGGGGAGAACTCCCATTCCATGCTCGATATAGGCTCGACAAAGACCAGCAGTCATTTCTGGACGGAGTGCCACCTTGTCCCCGCCTCTTGTGTGGAAGAGATACATCTCTTTGTCGATAATATCAGTCCCCTCACCGATAGAACGGAGATAGAGGTGGGCATATTCCACCATCGGAAGATCAATGCGCCTATATCCATACTCATGCTGAGCATGTGACAGCACTCGTCGTACCCGCTCCCAGTATGGCTGCTCATCCGGAAGAATATCTCTCATTCCCCGGAGAGCCTGGAGGAGCATCTCCTCTTCAACCGGCGCTGGGGTACTGACTTTTTTTACCAATGCCTTCTTCGTCACTTTCTTTTCTTTCGTCTTTTTGTCAGTCACTTTCTTGACTGTCTTCTTAGCTGCTTTCGGCATAGACGTAAAGTTTACTGCTAGATAATTACAAAATTATTCTTAGTAGAGAGAAGCCCTGCTCACCGGCCAAGCCCTGAGGAGCACTCGCCCAATGAGATCCTTGCGATGAATCGGTCCAAAAGCTCGAGAGTCATAGCTAAAGGATCGATTGTCCCCCATAACAAAGTACTCATCCTCATCAAGAGTAATCTTGGTCATATCGCTCGTCTTCACATTTTTAGCAAGGTAGGCACTTTCATCCAAAGCATATCCCTGATGGTGTACCTCATTGAAAATATAGACAATGCCATCTTTGATGGCGACTGATTCACCCGGAAGAGCGATGACTCGTTTGATATAGTACTGCTCCGGATTTTTTGGATAACGAAATACCACCACATCCTGACGGTCGAGATCACGAAACTGTTCTACCGTGCCAACACCTGGAATTTCGGTATGCTTGTACCCAAACTCATTGATGATAAGATACTCTCCATCTTCAAAATTTGGTTCCATAGAAGCTCCCTGCACAAAAAACGGTTGGAACAGGAAGACCCGAATAGGTATAATGATAACGATAGCCAAAGCTATCACTTTTACCATCTCAAAAAAGAGTGCTGAAAGTGAGAGGTATTCCTCATTTTCTGGGCCAGTAACAATAGGCACTGGTTCTTTGCTTTCAACCATAGAAGGCTTTGGCAATCAAAAGATAAATCCCCCCCAGGATACCACGAAAAATATCCGAAATCAAGAGTAAGTTTTCCCCTCAAACAAGCCATTTTTAGCAAAAATCATGCATCCAGAGCCACGTCGCTTCTCTCTTGGGACATCTAACCTCACTGAAGCATCAAACCCTTCCTCAAAACGCCCTTTCCTGCGATGGCTTTTGTTGGGGATCAGTTTTTTCTTCATGGCTGCGTTGGGCGTAGCCGTTATCTTTGGGGTTCGTTTCACTCAGGCGCTCCAATTTGAAAATACTCCTATCTCATTTTTTGAAGGCATTCGTCTTATCGGAAGCAGTGTCTTCGCTCATCCAGAAGAAGTAAAAGGATATCGAGATGGACGCATCAACATCCTTCTCATGGGCCGAGCTGGGAAACGCTATCCAGGCAAGAATCTCACCGATACGGTCATGGTACTATCGCTCGAAACCCAGTCAAAGAAGGCAGCCCTCCTTTCTCTCCCTCGTGACCTCTTAGCTCCAATCCCCGAAACGAATAACTCCGTCAAAATTAACACCCTCTATCAATACGGCCTTCTAAGTGGCGATGGTGCTGAACTCATCAAAAAAAGCGTTGGCACCATCACCGGGTTACCAATTCACTACTTCGCCACTATCGATTTCGATGGTTTCGAAAAAGTTATAGATACCCTCGGTGGTATCCACATCGAAGTACTCCGTGACATACGCGATACGAGATATCCTGGACCCAACTATAGCTATGAAACCTTTGAACTGAGGAAGGGCTGGCAGACACTCGATGGAAAAACAGCGCTCAAATATGCTCGTATGCGCCATGATGATCCAGAAGGTGACTTCGGAAGAGCCAAAAGACAACAGCAAATTCTTCAGGCTGTTCGTGAAAAAACTCTCTCTCTTCCTACTATTCTCAATCCAGTTATCCTCACCGGCCTCCTCGAAGATCTTGGGGAAAGCGTTGATACTGACATTACTCCAGAAGCGGCCAGGTCACTGCTTCCGCTTGTCGAAAAAATTGATGCCAAGACCGTCACAACCGTCGTTGTCGATGCTTGGAAAAAAGAGAGTCTCCTCCGAGTAGTCCATATCGACACCCCTACTGGCCGTGCCTTTGCTCTCTCACCAAGAAGCGGTACCTGGCAAGAGATACAATCACTCGCCAAGAATATCTTTGAGAGTGAGCTCATGAACAAGCGTCGTGATGAAATCATACGTGAGGCAGTCTCAATCCTCGTTGTCGTCCCGCCTGAACAAGCCTCTACGGGTCAAGACCTCGTTCAAGACATCAATGACACATTCCCTATCAAAAAAATCCAATTAAAAACATGGCCTGGGCTCGGGGCAGCAACCGAAGACATGCTCATTGGCTCAACACAAACCAGCATCTACACTATCGATAGCCTCATCGGACGCTACGATTTGAAATTCACAGAAACATCGCCGACAAATCTCCCGGCTCATTTCCCCACGGCCGACCTCGTGATACTGTATACACAGAAGGATATCCCTGGGCTCATTCATGAAATCCCACCCGAAGAATTAGGAGATTTTGCTGAGCCAGAGTTCTAATGTACTCCCCTATGTCACTCCTGTCTCGACTATTCCAGTCAACCAAATCATCAACTCCTGTTTCCTCTGAGATGAATACTGTTTTTGTTATTGGACTTGGCAACCCTGGGAAAAAATACGCCCATACCAGACACAATTTCGGCTGGCTCACACTCGATGCGCTGCACATGGAGTGGCAAGCCAGTGAATGGCATCAAGAAAAAAAATTCCAAGTAGAAGTAAGTGAGGCTCTTTTGCAAGGAAGAAAGATTCTCCTCGTTAAACCCCAAACGTTCATGAATAATTCCGGCGAGTGCGTCCGGGCCATTCTCGGTTTTCACAAAGCACTCCCCAAAGATATCATCGTGCTCCATGATGAAGTTGACATTCCTTTTGGGAAAATAAAAACTACGGTTTCTTCTCGAGCGGCCGGCCACAATGGTGTCAAAGATATCATCGACAAACTCGGTACCCAAGACTTCTGTCGCCTTCGCCTCGGAGTAGGTAAATCAGCCAATCCGCATATCTCCACCGCTGACCATGTTCTCCAGAATTTTTCACCCGAAGAGGAAAAAGAGCTCCCTCACCTCTTTGAACAAATTGAGTCACTCCTCAAAGAGGTCCTGAATCGTTCAGAGTAGAGTTGTATAAAAAATGATTGAGCCCCGTTTCCTTTCGGATTCGGGGCCCGTGCTTCATGCGGCGTTGCCGCGGAAGCAATTGATGACCTACTGGGTCAGCCGGCGGTGGCTCCCGCCTCGGCCGGTGACACATTGGTCAGGTTCACATCAGGCTCGTTGTGGCAGACACAGCCATACAAAAAAGACCCCGGATTTCGGGGTCTCTTTGAGACGTTTTGAGGAAGATTATTTCTTCTCTTCTTTCTTCTCCCCTTCAGCAACTGGGGTTTCCTTCACTACACCCTCTACCTTGGTCACATCCATCTCTACCTTCTCGTTGAGAGCCTCCATTTCAGCTTCGGTACGAGGAGCAGCGACGGTAGCGACAATAGTTTCAGCATCATCAAGAAGCTCGACTCCCTGAGGAAGGACAATATCTCCCACCTTGATAGCATCATCAAACGTCGCGAGCTTTGAAAGATCTACCTGAAGAGCATGTGGGAGATCGCTTGGCAAACATTTGATCTTCACCTCTTCAAGAGAGCGGATCAACACTCCAGAAAGAGCCTTGACTGCTGCTGACTCACCCACAAACTCAAGTGGTACATCCGTTTCAATTTCTTCTTTCATGTTCACCTGATAGAAATCGACGTGAAGAAAACGACCAGAGAGCGGGTGAGTAGCTACATCCTGGATAAGAACGTTCACTGGTTTCTTGCCCTCTAGGGAAAGCTCGATCAGGGTACTCTCACCAGCTGTCTTTAGTGCTCGGGAAAAATCCAAATAGTTCACTGAGAGGGTTACTGGTTCTACATCATGACCGTAGAGTACAGCGGGAATAAGATCATTCTGACGAAGCGCTTCGAGAGCCTTGCCAGTTTCAGTACGTGCAGTCACGTTGAGTTTCAAAGCAGTGGTCATAAATAAATACTTGAGTTACCAGAAATTATATTGAATAAACAGTGACTTGGTTATCTTACATGGATTCTATAAGGGTTTCTACTGCCCCATTTCCCTCCTTGAGTTTCTGATGCACTACCAGTACATCATCTCGAGAAAGTGGTTCTGCTTTGAAAAACTGCTTCGCTTCACTCTGTTCCAAATCTGTCAGCACTCCCATGGAAACGGCCCCTACGGGAGAGAGAGACACATACACCAGACTCGAAGCATGACAAGATTCACACGTAATATGGAGCGTCGAGCGCTTCTCTTCTTGACCAAGAAGCAGCATTTTGGCTGGTCGATACTCTTTATTACAAACCGGGCAATGAATGAGTGACTTCAAATTGTCGAGGAGGGGCTTCATGAGCAAGATTTGTACAAGGACAGTCTACCAAAAGCTCCCAAGAAAAGGAATTTTTGAGTAGCACCAGTGTAACAAGAAATACGACTTCCGTCAATAAATAATAGGAAGCTCCTTCTCTAGACTACCCCACCCAGATTCAGTATCAACTAGATACCTGGCACCACCCCAGATATACTGCGTAATAAAAAACGATGCCACCCTCGGAAGTTCTCCAAGTGCGGCATAAGTGCTATCACTATTTCCTCGACCGTCTATAGGTCAGTCTCACCGAACAGAATGTGCCCGGGGAATACCGACCAAGTCCCGCAACTTGTTGAAAGCTGCCATGTCGGTTGATGGCCCCTCAGTTGCTCCGCGTTCTCCTGTCGGTTGATAACTCCAGTAATTCTGGTACAACACGAGAAACGCTTCCATCACCGGCCGAAGCGCACCATTCATCCGAGCTGTTTCCAACACCTCACTCAGCACCTGTTGAGCGCCCGGGTGAAAGGTCTGGATCGCCTGCCAGACGTCATGGACTGTCGTAGGAGATACTCCTAGATCAAGGTGGCTAGCACACCAAGAAAGACTAGCTCTTTCAGAGGGAGTATCCGCCGGAAGAACTGTCTCCTGAAATATCTGGAGAGCCGACAAGAAGGGCTCTGTGTTACCGGCAGGTATGAGAGTGATCCCTCCAGATCGGATCAGTCCCGAGCAGTGCTCCATGGTCTGACCATCCGGAAGAACGTACTGAAAGAACATGCTGGTACCAGCTTCGAAACATCCCACCGGCCGACGAATTCCATCGGCCTCCTGAAAATAGCTTGCCACCCGTGGCACTCGAAGAAGGGAATCCCCTTCACGCCGAACTACTACCACAACATCGTGAAGCGATGGCGGACTTACCACCATCAGCTCGTAATAGCCGTCGTTTTCCGTAACCACTTTGATTAGGGTACGCTCCCTAAGAAGATGGGGTCCAAATTCATGGACAGAAAACAAATCCAGATGTTGTGAAGACTGCACGTTTCGCAGGCCAAGATCAAAAGTCACTGATGCTTGATGAGCGGGCGCTGTCACTGAAGCCATTGTTTCCTCCTGTTCAACACTAAAACAAGCCTCTTCCAAAGAGACCGACTGAATTCAAAGAACCATATCTTTATACTATATAAAGATATTTATGTCAATACCAAATCAATACCCTCAAATGCCAACCATACTCAAAGGAAAGAGGGTTGTACAGTCTTGAATGAATTTAGACGTCCAAGTTCTTTACGCCCTTGGCATGAGTCTGGATAAAACGGCGGCGTGGTTCGACTTCATTACCCATAAGGACATCGAAAAGACGATCGGCTTCCTCAGCATCGTCAATCGAAACCTGGAGCATAACCCGATTATCAGGATTCATCGTCGTCTCCCAAAGCTGATCTGGGTTCATTTCACCGAGACCTTTGTATCGCTGAATATTGATACCGGCGACCGTCTCAGTCCCCTCGCTCGGCGCTTCTCCTTCAACGAGAGCACCAGCTACTGCTTCATTGGTACTCGTCTCAACCGCCTTTGCCTGTTTGGCTTGCTTTTCTTTTTTTGTTGCTTCAGCCAAAGCCTTCATTTCTTCAACTACGCGCAGTTTCTCATCTTCGTTATAGACATAACGAACCGTCTTCCCCTTCTGGAGTCGATAGAGTGGTGGCTGAGCAATATAGATATGTCCACCCCGAACGAGTTCTTCAAAATAACGGTAGAAAAAAGTGAGGAGCAGCGTTCGGATATGTGAACCATCAACGTCGGCGTCGGCCATGATAATGATGCGGTGATAGCGGAGGCGAGAAATATCAAACGTTTCACCAATACCCACTCCGAGGGCGATAATAATAGGCTTGAGAGTATCTGACTTCACCACTTTATCAAGCGACGTTTTCTCGACGTTTACAAGTTTCCCCCGCAGCGGCAAAATAGCCTGAAATTCACGGTTTCGTCCCTGCTTGGCCGAACCACCAGCAGAGTCTCCCTCTACGATGTAGAGTTCGCTCCGACTCGCATCTTTACTTGAACAATCAGCCAATTTTCCTGGGAGTGTCATTCCTTCCAATGCACCTTTTCGGATGACGGCATCCTTGGCTGCCCGAGCCGCAATGCGAGCCCTCACCGTGAGGAGACACTTCTCGACAATTCCCTTGGCATTGGCTGGATGCTGCTCGAGATACTCGGTAAATGCTTCAAAAACAACTGTCTGAACAATACCGCGTACCTCGGAGTTATTCAGCTTATCCTTGGTCTGTCCCTCGAACTGAGGATTGGCGAGCTTCACCGAAACGACAGCCGTCAATCCTTCTCGAAGATCGTCAGCCGTAAAAGCTCCTTCTTTTTCTTTAATTAAATTTCCTTTCTTGGCGTAATCGTTGAGCACTCGAGTCAGGGCCATCTTGAGGCCAGTAACATGTGTCCCTCCACCAGGATTAACGATGTTATTCGCAAAGGCAAAGAGGTGTTCCTTGAAACCATCCGTGTACTGGAGCGATGCCTCGACATAGATCCCATCTACTGTTTTCTCAACATAAAATGGCATCTGGTTTTTTACTTCCTTGCCACGATTGAGGAATTTCACAAAAGAGATAATTCCTGAATCGAAGTAAAATCCATGACGAATTGCTTTATGCTCATCGGCCGGTGTTATTACCTGACGCTTATCTTCGCAAGTAATCCGGACACCCTTGGTGAGGAAAGCCTGAAAACGAAGATACTCCAGAATTTTATTCCAACTGTAAGTAATCTCGGGAAAAATTTCTGGATCAGCCTGAAAAGCAACGGTCGTACCGGTACGATCAGATTTACCAATAGGCTTCACGTCTGCTTGGGGCTTACCACGCTTGTATTCCTGAAGCCACACCTTACCCTGTCGCTCTACGGTTACTTTGGTATGTACTGAAAGAGCATTCACCACGGAAACACCTACACCATGCAATCCTCCAGAAATTTTATAGCCGTCACCACCAAACTTTCCACCTGCATGAAGTACCGTGAGCACTGTTTCCAAAGTTGACTTCTTCGTTTGAGGATGGATATCAACAGGGATACCGCGACCATTATCGATCACTTCTATCCAATTATCAGGCAAAAGGCGAACCGTAATATCGGTACAATAGCCGGCCATCGCCTCATCAATAGAGTTGTTGACCACTTCCCAGATAAGATGGTGGAGCCCTTCAGTCGAGGTGCCACCAATATACATACCAGGACGCTTCCGTACTGGATCTAGTCCCTCCAAGACTTGAATTGAATGGGCACCATATTGTTCCTTATTCTTTTTGCTCTCTGTTGCCATACACGATAATAGTTTAGCGTCTAAAGGATAGAATACGTCGACAAGTAAGTTCAATAAGAAGGATGAACACAAAACCGAGGCAAGCTGCCCACCATGTTAGTACTCGCCAATACTGCGCTGCGAGTACGAGGGTAACGAATAGGGCCAAAAGCCCCCCTTGCCTCAAGGCGCTCCCCTGATAAGAAGCCGTTCGGACTTCTCCTAAAAATCGTAAAGCAAGGCTCGTAAGCAGGAGGTAGATCGTGCTTCCACATAAAAGGAAAATCACCCCGAAGACCAAGGCAATACCCGCACGGTTGAGTGTATCCGGGTCTACCGCTACCCCCACCGAGAGTAAAAAGCAAAATGAAAGCACTAAAACTAGCCAGCTCGCAATACGTGTCAGACGAAGGTACATACAAAGGGTGAAAAATAACTAGCTACCCTCCCTCCTATGGTACAGGTTTTTCCATGAGCTGACAAGTCAATTTATGGCTTGTAAAAAGCAAAAAATGAGCGATTTACTGCTCATTTACTGCCCATAGTCACGTTAGAAGGATGCCCTCAAAAGTGTCCCTACGCACGGGAAACATACTCTCCCTTTTCCGTGTTTACTATAATCCGGTCTCCTGTTTTAACAAAAAGAGGGGTAGTCACCGTAAGACCCGTTTCTAGAGTAACCACTTTGTCCCCACCCGAAGCAGTATCGCCCTTGATCCCCGGAGGAGCATCTGTCACGAGAAAAGTCATCTTTATTGGAAGTTCAACATTAATCGGCTTCTCATTCCACTTGAGAATAGTCACTTCTGTACCATCTACTAAATAATTAGCACTGTCACCGAGAATATCTCCCGACAGGGTAAACTGTTCATAACTCTCCATATCCATAAAAGAATACTCTTCTCCTTGATGATAGAGGTACTGCGCAGTTGCTCGGCTCACTTCAGCCTCATCAGCCATCTCTGCCCCCTTAAAAGTGTAGTCAATAATAGCACCATTTAAGAGATTCTTGAGCTTGGTCCGAAGGACAGCTCGCTGGGGACCAGTTTTAGAATGCTGATACTCAAGCACCAGGTGTGGCTCATCACGGAAGATGATTTTCTTACCAGTTTTGATTTCTGTAAGAGAAAGCATAGTAATTCGAGGAGATCATCAAGAAGAGTATCGTAAGGATATCCCCTATCCTTCTTGATTCTCAAATCTTTTATTCTGATTTATTTAACCGTGTAGGGAACGAGGGCCATGTAACGAGCACGCTTGATAGCCTCAACTAAATGCCTCTGCTCTCGAGCAGTAAGTCCAAATCGCTTTGGAGGATAAATCTTTCCTTGTGAGTTTAGGAAACGACGAAGAAAATAGGCATCTTTGTAGTCTACCTTAGCTAACTTCTTACGGGATGTTTGATCAAGTGTCATAGAAACAAAAATCAATAAATTACATACATTACTTTAGAACGGAACATCTTCTATCTTTATTTCCTTCTCATCATCGAGATTGATGGTTGGGATTTCTTCATCCTTCACTACGGGCGCTGCCTTGGCTGGCGTAGACTGGACAGAGGGACGACCGGCACCACTACTCGATCCTTGGCCAGCAGCTCTACTCCCCAGCTGCATCGTCTCGCCAACAATTTCTACTGCCTTACGCTCAACCCCATCTTTACCGGTATAAGTCCGTGTTTGAAGCCGTCCTTCGACATAACACTCCTGGCCCTTGGTCAGGTATTGACCAGCAACCTCTGCAAGCTTTCCCCATAAAACCACCGTATGATATTCAGTCTTCTCTTGTCGCTGTCCGCTCTTATCGGTCCAATAGTTGTTTGTTGCCATCCCGATTGTGGCTACCGATTGACCCGATGGAGTACTTCTTATCTCTGGGTCACGAGTAAGACGACCAACGAGGATAACTTTATTGACGTTCATATGAGTTAGATTTTATGGGTTAGAATACTTGAGTTTCACAAGCCCACTACTCTGTGCAATTACTCATTCCTCTCACCAAACGACTAGATATCCAAAACCTGTGAAAGCTGCTTATCCATTTCTTCTTTGGTCACTGTCTTCTCAGCTTCTGTTGGAGCCACTGGCTTCGGAGGAGCGGAAGCAATAAAGTTTGGGTCATGTTCAGCTGCCTGACGATCTTTGCGCAGAGAGCGTCCGTTGCGAGCTTCTTTACGATTATATTCAGATCGTTCAATTGGCTTCAGCTCTGGCAAATCATCAGCCCGGAGGAAAAGCGCTCGAAGGACATCCTTAGAAAGACTGATCTTCCGAGTGAAGTAGGCGATAGCATCGCCCTCTGCGTTTTGCTTCTCAAAATCTTCACCAACAAGTTCGCTTTTATCGGGAAGCGTAAAACGACGAGCGACATAAAACCCTCGCGTCTCTCCCTTAATTTCATAAGCAAGACGACGCTTGTCAGAAGTCTCGGGAGCCAAAAACACACCTCCCCGCTCCTGAACAAGAGCCTCGATTTCGGTGCGAATCCGTGGCAACTCAGCTTCTTTCGTCTCACCAACCAGATAGAACAATTCGTACTCACGCATACGTAAATAGTACTTAAAACCAATTAACTTTCCTTGTCTTAAAAAGACGAGATCTTGTAAACAAAAAACCAGCCACAAAAGATAAAGTCGGCTGGACGATGCTGCGTTCCTATCTCCCAACCTCTCTCTAAAAGGGGGAGCGGGACCGCTATGGACTTCATCAGTTGTGCCAAGAGTCTACCAGAGTTTGTTTTTTCTGTCAACTCGAGAAAAATACCAAGTTATCTCCTAGCTAAAGAGCTTCTTATAATTCTTGGCCCAATAGACAATTCCAGAGTAGTAGTGGTTGTTGAAATTACCGAGATAATTGATAGAAGCCCTGCGGATGACCGATTCCTTATCCGACGTAGCTCCTGCTTTACGAAGCTTGAGAGCCATCGCCATCACCCCATCAGTAAGATTCCATGGATCAGGATTCTTGTGGCCGGTCTTTGATCGAATTTCTCCTTCATACCCCCGCCATACATCAGACATAAACTGAGCTACGCCCATAGCTCCTCCCTGACCAATATAGTTTGGCGAACAAGATACCTTTTTATTCTTATTGTATCCAAGCTCATCAACAATTTCATAAAACATATCTCTTCTCTTATACAAAAGATTGATGGAATTTTTGTACTTACTCCCATACTTTTTGTACCGAGCAACAGAAACCTTTTCTACCTCTTTGTACGTACACTGGCCCGTATTGGCCCCGAGGTTGGTTTCCATCTTTAGAAAGCCATAGAGCACTCCTTCTGGTACGCCAGTTTTATCACTCGCATACTCAACCGCTTCACGAATATCTTTAGCGTTATACGATTTCCCCGTAAGAACAGAGAGGTCTCCTTGGAGTTCCTTGAGCTCTTTTTGAAGTCGGCTAATAATTTTTTCCTGTTCAGCGACATCACCTAGGACCTCAGCTCTGTCAGAAACAAGTTCCTGCTTCTGTTCTGTCTTGGTTTCAAGCAATTCCTGATGATCAGCCTTAGCCTCTTCTAAGGCAATTTTTTCTGTAGCTGTTTCCTGTTGACGACTCTCAAGAGAATCAAGGAGATCACCAATTCTCTCCTTCACCGACATCAAACGATCTGGATGATTGATGAGGCTCGTAAAATTATCTTGAGAGAAAAGAAATTCCGGCACCGTAGCATAGCCCTCGTAATAGAGGTCCTGAATGAGGCCAGTAAGAAGTGCTCGCTCTTCTGCAATTTTAGCTTCCAGGAGCTCTATTTCGGCGGCTTTACGCTCGATAGTATTTTCTGCCTGCTTAATCTTTATCTGAGCCTCAGCAATTGCTCGTTCAGTCTGCGAAAGGGATGAGCTCAGAGCCTTTACTTCCCGTTCGAGAGCTGTTTTCCTCTCCTCGGCTCGTTTGAGCTTCTTCTCAACGTCAGAAATATCATCTTTGATATCATCGACATTCTCAGCGGCAGAAATCTCTCTTTCGGGATACAACAAAAACCATCCTCCTACAAGAAAAATACTAGCCACTAAAATTTTTAGAGTATGTGTTTTTGTCTGCATAGAGGAAATCCCCTATTACCACTAACCTTCGAGCTCTTTTACTTTCTTCCAAACTGCCTTCTCAATTTCCTTGCCTATTTTGTTGTTTTCTTTGAGGAAAGTTCTCGCTTGTTCGCGGCCCACCCCAAGCTTCACCTCGCCAAAGAAATGAGAGTTACCTTGTTTCTTAATGATTTCGTATTTCAGTCCGGTATCAAGAACATCGTCAGCCCACGAGATGCCTTCATTGTACATAATGAAGAAACTCGTTGTTTTGAAAGGAGGAGCCACCTTATTTTTTGCAATCTTCACGTTGACCTGATTACCCACAACCTCTTCACCTTTCTTTACCTGCGCGCTCTTCCTTACCTCTACCCGAATAGAGGAATAGAATTTGAGCGCATTACCACCTGTAGTTGTCTCGGGATTCCCAAACATCACCCCGATTTTCATGCGAAGCTGATTGATAAAAATAACTACGACATTGCTTTTGGCAATGATCGCCGTCAACTTTCTTAGCGCCTGAGACATAAGCCTAGCCTGGCGACCCACATGTTGGTCACCCATTTCCCCTTCAATTTCTGCTTTTGGCACCAGGGCAGCAACTGAGTCAACCACCACAACATCTACAGCATTTGAGCGGACAAGTGTCTCGACAATATCGAGAGCCTGTTCTCCTGAATCTGGTTGAGAAATGAGCAAATTATTCACATTTACACCAATACGCTTAGCATACTCAGGATCAAGTGCGTGCTCAGCATCGATAAATGCAGCCACCCCTCCGGCTCTCTGGGCGTTGGCTATAGTATGAAGCGTGAGAGTGGTCTTTCCTGATGATTCTGGACCATACACCTCAATAATACGACCTCGAGGCATTCCTCCGATACCCAGAGCGATATCAAGAGAAAGTGATCCGGTCGGAATAGCCTCGACATCCACTTTACGGACATCACCAAGCTTCATGATCATCCCCTCGCCAAACTTCCCTTTAATCTCATCAACAATCGCATCAATGCTCTTCTTGGTATCACCTGACTTCTCCTTTGGCATACAACAGACAATAATAATTACGAATTACTGAGACAATACACCTGTTTTTATTTTTTCAAGCTCTGCTCTACCATACGTAACCTCTCCTTCTTCGGAGGATGGCAAAGGCAGTATCACCTCTCCAACCTGAAGACTAAGTAGCTGGACGTCCGTAGAGGCGATCTTCAGACGATCCTGGACCCGAAACTCCTCTTCTTTTCCCTTATCCCAAGGGCCATTCCATACTACCACACCGTCTGCCTCAAGCGTTACCTCCTCAATCGCTGCCTTAGCTAGCACCCTCACTGCAATAGCCTCCAATTGAGGCATTGCTACCGCAGCGTTATTTTCTATTGTCAGAACCACTTCTTTGGTTTTATCAAATCTGTTGGTAGCAGCCACCTTGAGTATATTTGACCCTGGCTGAAGAGTAATTTTTTCCTGGAAAGCACCTCCGGCATCAACAAAAACTGGCTCACCGTTGAGCGATATCTGAGCGCCAAGATCTGTTTTACCAACCACTACAACACTTCCCTCACTCACTACTTGCCCAGGTGTTGGCGTCGTAATCACCAAATGAGGCTCAGCTACAAACGCACGAAGCTCACTAAATAAATACCAGAATGTTCCAAAGAGGATAAGGGCTATCGCGGTGAAAAGAACTGTCCTCGGAGTTATCACCCACGCCTTTCCCGAGACCAATGATTTTGGCTCTGGCTTAACCTCTTCTTTCCCAAGATGTTCCCTAATGTGTTTCTCTTTATCATAAAGCTTGATAAAGGCGTCATCCTCCAAACCAAGATATCGTGCATAGCTCCGTAAAAACCCACGAACATAGACTTCTGCCGGGAGATCTCGATGATCCCCACTCTCCAGCGCCTCAAGGTACTTCACCTGAATACGGGTTGCTTTGGAAATATCAACGAGACTCATTCGATACTGAGATCTTAATTTAATAAGTTTCTCTCCGAGAGTGAGAGACTCTACTTTTTTTCGAATGAATCCATCGGTCATAGCTATAAAACCCGTAACTAATAAGAATTAAGCATAGAGAATAACCCCTTGGTCGTCAAACGGGACAATAGGCTGTAGCACCCTCGTAAACCAACTGAATTTTATGCTTGCCACTTATCACGAGCTGCCTGATCAGCCAATGGATCATCTCCGTACTGAGGAACGGCACTCCCCTCTCCCTCACGAGGGATAAGGACCGTTCGACGTTTATTTTCTTCAATACTAATCACTCCTCGTTCCTCAAGAAGATCGGTAATTCTTGCTGCTTTCGGATAGCCAATCTTGAGGTGTCGCTGAAGATAGGTTGTTGATACCTTCTGAGTCCGAATGACCAAGGCTTTGGCTGCATTGTAAATAGACTCATCATCATCGCCATCCAGTGGGGTATCCAAATCAATCGGGGCAGCGTCAGTCTCACTCGGAGATTTTTTTTCATTACTACCACTGATGTCTTCACCAATTTCATCCCATCCTTTTTTAATTTTCTGATCTACAATAAAATGAACTACCTTTTTCACTTCATCCTCAGATACATAAACTCCTTGAATACGCTGGAGATTCGAAGCTTCTGCAGAAGAATACAACATATCCCCTTGTCCCAAAAGTTTTTCTGCTCCACCGGTACCAAAAATAGTACGTGAATCTATCTGAGTCTTCAGTTGAAAAGAAATACGGGCTGGAATATTAGCCTTGATAAGCCCAGTAATCACATTGACTTCTGGGCGCTGCGTCGCGAGTACAAGATGGATTCCCACCGCACGTGCTTTTTGTGCCAAACGAACAATAAGACCTTCAACCTCTTTGCCGTGAGCCATCATAAGGTCCGCCATTTCATCGATAACGATAACAATCTGAGGAAGTCTCTCTAGAAATTCTTCTGTCGTCGTGTTGGTATCAGGATTGAAGATCTGTTTCTTTTCGCCTCGGAGCATCTTCTCACGATACGAGAAGAGATCTCGTGACCCCACCCCTTCCAAAACCTTGTACCGCCGTTCCATTTCTCCCAAAGCCCATTTAAGAGCATTGACTACCTTGTGACTATCCACGATAACATCGGTTTTGAGGTGGGGAATATTACGATACAAGGATAATTCTACTCGTTTCGGATCAACCAGTATAAGCTGCAAATCCTCAGGTGAATTCTGGTAAAGCAGAGAGAGTAGAAAAGTATTTACACAAACACTTTTTCCAGAATTGGTAGCACCAGCAATCAAAACATGTGGCATTTTGGCAAGATCGGCAAAGATCATCTTTCCAGAAACGTCCTGACCAAAGATCAGTGTCAAATTGGAAGCCCGACTCCGGAATTCTCTCGACTCAAGAAAATTACGTAGTCTCACCATAGCTTTCGTCTTATTGGGCACCTCAATACCAATCAATGATTTCCCTGGAATTGGAGCTTCGATACGTACCTGGTGAGCCGCCAAAGCAAGGGCGAGATTATCATTGAGCGCTGTAATTCGAGACAGCTTCACCCCCACTGCTGGACGAAAAGTATACTGAGTAACCGTTGGCCCTTGCTGTACCTCGCCTGGTTCCACTTCAATACCAAAATACTTGAGAGTACGAATAATAATATCCTGATTTTGAGCGATATCCCCACCCTGGCCATTCTCCTGAGAAGCCGCTAAAAGTTCGAGTGGTGGAAGCTCCCAACGCATTGAAACTCTCGGTTTTTTTGGTCGAATAAACGCAGGGACAAGCACTGATTCATCTTCGGATGGATCCGGAGAAGCAGAGGGCTCTGCCCCCTTTTCGTCTACATCATCACCTACAAAGCGAACCTTAGTAATGTTTTGTTCATCAAGAGCATCCAGAGAATCCTTCTTATCATCGCCCACCTCTTGTTGATGTTCTTTCTCATGATCAAAGACTTGCTCCAAAGAAAGATGGTCTGAGTCTTGCTTCTCTATCGAAAGCGCAGCCGTCTCCGGAATACCAGAAATAGCCCCATCTGAGAGAGAGGGTTCGGGATTGGTACGAAAAAAGCGCGATCGCACACCTTGCAAAAAATGATATAAAGACACATTAAAGGCAGCAATTACCCCTATAGCAAAAATGGCGAGTAAAACTACTGTACTAGCTACTTTTCCCATCGCACCATTAAGCCCAGCAACAAGTGAATAACCCAAGAAACCTCCGCCAATGCCATCAAGGGCAGCTTTCTTGAGTTCTCGATTGCTATCCCCAAGAAAAAGATGTGAGAGACCAAGGACTGCAATATAGGCCAAAGCGAGAGCGATATACCTTATGACATCCTGAAAAGTCGTCTCCCGATGCCGAAAGAGCATCACTCCAACCAAGGCAAACAATGGGGGTAACAGCCAACGACTCCATCCAACAGCAATTCCGAGCCATTCATCAATAGTAACTCCGAATATTCCTGCTTGATTAATAAAACTGAGAAAGAAAATAATAGCGAGCGTAAAAAAACAAATAGCCCATATACCTCGCTTGGCTTCAGAACCTAAAAAAGGCTTTCCTTCAGTTGCATTTTTTTCCTCATCTTTTTTCTTGCGTCCCATAGAGTTCTTAGGATTTTTCTTGCTTATGTACTTCTGGCATCGAAACTATGTCTGCTGCCATTTGTTGAGCTGCTGGTAGATCAAAGTTATTATCCAAAGCCCACTGTATCCTCCGTTGATATTCCGCCCACTCATTCTGAGATGCGGCTAATTTCTCTTCCAAAGTTTCAATACCTGCCTCAAGAGTCCTTCGGATATCACTACAACGATTTTTGTAAGTTGCTAGCCCCTCTCGGGCTATCATGGTAGCAAGCATTTCTTTCCAAGTATCAAAATCTCGCCGCTTACTGTCCACACTCACCATCTGATGCGCCGCGTTATCCAAAGAATCTTCAAAAGCTGCAACATCTCCCTGCGTACGAGACAGGTCTCTCTCTAGAGCCTCGAGAATCATCTGCATGGAATATATCTCACTCCTCCTACGCCTCTTCTCCTCTAACTCTTGCTGCAATTTCTCAAGCTCTTCATAGTAAGCTACACCCTTACCCCTGGTTTCGCTTGATACCAACACATTTTCTTGACTAGGTAGCACTGGTGATTGTTGCTCGATAGTGCCAGACACCTCTCCTAGCTTTTCTCCTCCCCCAACCGATTGGCCAAATCCCACTGCTCGATGCATATCAGCAAGAATTCTCCCAGTTTCAGTTGCGTACCTACTACCCGGTGCACCAAAAGAGGGGGCCGGTGGCTCTGTTGGTTTCGCTGGACTTAATATTTTTTCAAGCCAAGACATAAAAAAGAAATAGGGGCTACCCTCCTCTATTGTACGCTGCTTTCTTTACCCAAGGCAAACTCAAAAAAATTCTGTTTCATTCTTCATTAGAATCAGACTCCTCATCATCAAGGAAAGCAAGCAACTCCTCAGTCAACTGTTCAAATTCTCGAGCAGATTCTTCCAATGAATCATCAAGTTCTTTCTGCTTTGATTCGTTTGTCAGTCTCGCCTCTAACAAACGCTTGTCTATACTATCAAGCCAGAGGTCGGTCTCATCTCGATGAGAGGCTACTTGATGAACGTCTGCAGGAGTACTCATAGGAGATCTATTCCATACCAACTGGCCGACGCATTGGTGGCCGAAGTCGTAATGGTCGCTTTTCAACTTTTTTCTTCTTTTTCTGACCTGTAATTGGATCGAGTGACTCATCGAGACGAGACACTCCTAGTAAAGGAACTTTCTTTTTCTCAAGCACCTTACTCACATCCTTGAGATCCCAAATACGGCCACGTGTTTTATCAAGCTTTCTTTCTAAGCGTAAAATTTGATCTGCTTTGAGCTGAGCCTGCATCGCTGCCAAACGCCCAGCTGCTTCCAAATCATTTTTAACTCGCCCCCTCTTTTCGAGACGCCACTTGTGAGCTGTTTCCTCATTTATTTTTTGGAGAGCCTCATACTCGATTTGAAGCAGTTTCAAACGGTCAATCATTTCCCTTTCAGTTGTCTGTAAAAGCAAAGATTCTGCCTGATTGGCAGCAAGCTTTTTATTTAGAGGACCATTAACCCGATCAATCACCGCATTTGCCTTGACCTCATGATCTTTTTGGAGAGTACGAATACGTCCAAGTCGGTCTTTCTTTTCTGATACCTTCAACGAAAGCGAGGTATGCCGCTCTCTTTTCTTTTCTATCTCTTCACGCAAAGTAGTGAGTACTTTCTCAGAAACACTACTCTCCAGTACACTCAGTAACGCTTCTTTTTCCTTGAGAGACCTTTCCGCTTCCTCTAGTTCAATCCGGGCTTGCTTCGCCTTAATACTTATCTTATTGTACCTTGCATCAGCCCGCATAACCGCCGAATCAATATCTGCCGTCTCTAACCGATCTCGAAGCATCCGTACTCGATCAAAAATTCGTCCCACAGGACCGACCCGATCCAATCTTTCTATTCCGGTATTTACCACTGAAGCTGCACCATCTATTGCCCGTTTATTCGCCGCCTCAATACGAGAAGTCAAACTAGGTTCTGAGGAAGAATCAATTGGAGTAGACATCTGAAGAGCTTCTCTGCCTGAACGTTCTACACCAGGGACTACCGCTAAGATCGGGTCCTACTCACTTTTAGAATTAACCTCCTCTGTCATCCTTTGCCGAGGAGATTCGACAACAGCCCCTTCCATAGAGTCAAATATTCATTTCTTTACCATTCCATTATAGCCCACTTAGGATGAAGCAAAAACAAAACACCCCAGAATTGGGGTGTTTTGAAGAAAGGAAAGAGAAACGATTAGGCTTCATCCTCACCCACTCGGTATCCAGTACCGGCTGGAATGAGACGGCCAATAATAACGTTTTCCTTAAGACCACGCAGACGATCCTCTTTGCCTTGAACCGCAGCATTAATGAGCACACGAGCGGTTTCCATAAAGGAGGCAGCTGAGAGGAACGACTCTGTCGAGAGAGCTACCTTGGTGATACCAAGCACCATCGGCTCACCAGTAGCAGGATTTCCCTTATCAGTCGTTGCTTCTTCATTCGCTTCGAGGAATTGGTCCTTCTCTACGATATCTCCAGGAAGGAGCATAGTATCTCCCGGATCAGCCACTCGGATACGTGAGAACATCTGGCGGATGATCACTTCGATATGCTTATCATTGATACCTTCACCCTGGCTGGCATAGATCTCCTGAATCTCTCGAATAATGTATCGATGCACTGCTTCAAGACCCATTACTTCGTGGAGCTTCTTGAGATCAACATGTCCCTCAGAAAGCACCGATCCCTTACCAACAAGATCACCCACTTTTACCTTCACCGCGGCATTGGCTGGTGCCGAATACTCATATTCTTTCTTGTCATTTCCCAAAACAGTTACTTTCACGACTTTGGTTTCTTTGACAATTGACTTCACCTGACCCTCCAATTCAGAAAGGATAGCTTCCGTCTTCGGAGTACGGGCTTCAAATATTTCTTCAACACGAGGGAGACCTTGGGTAATGTCAGAACCAGCTACACCACCAATATGGAAGGTACGCATAGTAAGCTGAGTACCTGGTTCACCGATAGCCTGAGCAGCCACCACCCCTACCGAGGCGCCAAGTTCAACCAAGGCATTGCGACCGAGATCAAGACCGTAGCACTTGCGGCATACTCCACGACGAGATCGACAGGTAACAAGGGTGCGGATCTTTACTTGAGGGATACCAAGTGTTTCGATCTCTTTTGCCTGAGCTCTTGAGATAAGCTCACCCTTCTTGGTAATAACCTCTTTAGTCTCTGGATGCTTGATTGCCTCAACAGTTACACGACCCTCAACACGTGAAGCAAAGGAAACACCTACTTTATCAGAATCTTCACGATAGAGATAGGCTCCCTCAGCATCACCACAGTCCTCATCACGAACAATAATATCCTGTGACACATCAACCAAACGACGAGTTAGGTATCCAGCAGTAGCCGTACGGAGAGCGGTATCAGCCATACCCTTACGAGCACCGTGAGTTGAGATGAAATACTCAAGTACGTTGAACCCTTCCTTGAAACAGCTCTTTACAGGAAGTTCGATGGTTTCACCTGTTGGCCCAGCCATGAGACCTTTCATACCAGTCATCTGCACTACTACCGATTCGCTACCACGAGCCTTGGAGTACACCATTGAATACACTGGGCCTTCTTTGTCGAGAGAATCACGAACTGCATCAGTAATCTTGTTCTTGGCATCGTTCCAGATCTCGATGATTCGATCCTTGCGCTCATCGTTGGTCAAAAGTCCCATATTGTACTGGTCCTTCACAAGAGTCACTTTCTCTTCAGCGGCAGCCATAATTTCTGACTTCACTGCTGGCACCTTGAGGTCATCAATACCCCAGCTAATTCCCGATTTGGAAACAGCCTTAAACGAAAGATCTTTGAGACGATCAGCGAAGAGAGCTGCTTCATCCTGACCCATCTTCTCCAGAATACGCGCCATGAGAGCCTTGAGGTTCTTCTTCACCATCTCTTCGTTCACAAAGCGGAGTTCTGTTGGGAGAATATCATTAAGCATGATTCTTCCTACGGAAGTTTCAATAAGCTTTCCTTCGAACAAGAGCTTCACAGCTACGTTTACATCTACTAGATTGTTTTGATGAGCGAGGATAGCCTCATCCATAGTTCCAAAGACTTTCCCTTGTCCTTTTCCTGTTGGCTTGATATGGGTGAGATAGTAAGCACCAAGCACCATATCCAGACGAGCTGACACAATTGGTTCTCCTGAAGCAGGTTTGAGGAGGTTCTTGGAAGAAAGCATGATGTTGGCAGATTCTTCGCGGGCCTCTACCGTGAGCGGCACATGGACAGCCATCTGGTCTCCATCAAAGTCAGCATTGAAGGCTTCACAAACCATTGGGTGAAGACGAATAGCCTTACCCTCGATCAGTACCGGCTGGAATGCCTGGATAGAGAGGCGATGGAGTGTCGGAGCACGGTTGAGAAGAACGTAGTGATTTGGAATGATTTCATCAAGAATCTCATAAGCTTCTTCCGTCTCAGAATCTACCATCCGACCAGCGGTGCGTACATTATGAGCTAACTCTTTCTCGATAAGCTTGTTGATGATGAACGGTTTGAAGAGTTCCAAGGCCATTTTCTTTGGAAGTCCACACTGATAGAGCTTGAGCTTGGGACCAACAACAATTACTGAACGCCCGGAATAATCAACACGCTTCCCCAAGAGGTTTTGACGGAAACGTCCTTGCTTTCCTTTGAGAGCATCCGCTAGTGAGCGAAGAGCTCGACGCTGACCAGTAGCTGCTGCTGTCGAGGCCTGGCCACGGCGAGCAGAGTTATCAAAGAGAGCATCGACTGCCTCCTGGAGCATACGCTTCTCGTTGCGAGTGATCACTTCTGGGGCACCAATAGCGAGGAGCTTCTTGAGACGATTGTTACGGTTGATGATGCGTCGATAGAGATCGTTAAGATCTGAAGTAGCAAACCGACCACCATCGAGAGCCACCATCGGACGAAGATCTGGTGGAATAACCGGGATAACGGTTGGGAGCATCCACTCAAGTTTGAGATCAGCCTTTTCAAATCCCTGATACACCTTGAGGCGCTGGAGAAGCTTCTTCTGGTCGAGTGAGTCATCCTGACCGACTTCTCCCTTGAGCTGCTCTACCATCGCAGACACATCCATCTTCTCAAGAATTTTTCGGACAGCTTCAGCTCCAATCCCAGCAGTAAATACCTGGCCAAATCGGCTCGAGAGATTGAAGTACTCCACTTCCGAGAGAATCTGAAATGGTCGAAGGTTCTTGATATCTTCTTTGGTTGAACGATACTGATCCTTGAGATCCTCAAGAATTTTCTCTAATTTTTTCTCATCCTTCTCCTCAGCACGTAATTCTTTCTGCTTAGCCTTATATTCTTTCTCCAAAGCCTCCAGCGACTGCTCCTTGAGATCTTCCTTTACCTCGGTAATGATGTAGGCTGAGAAATAAATAACTCGTTCCAAATCCTGAGGACCAATACCAAGAGCGAGACCGATCTTGGACGGTACCCCCCGAAGGAACCAGATATGTGACACTGGGGTAGCTAATTTGATATGGCCCATTCGTTCACGACGAACAATAGCCCTCGTCACCTCAACACCACACTTGTCACAAACGATACCCTGGTATCGAATCCGTTTGTACTTTCCACAGTAACATTCCCAGTCCTTCGAAGGACCAAAGATGCGCTCGCAAAAGAGACCATCTGGCTCATACCTTTGGGTACGATAGTTGATTGTTTCTGGCTTGGTGATCTCGCCCTTGGACCAGAGGAGAATATCGTCTGGTGAGGCGAGAGTGAGCTTGACTGAATCAAAGTCGCTCACCTTAGTAATGTTTTCAATTGGTTGAGTCATAAGAGTAGGTGTTATGGCGACTTAGACAGTTTCCACATCATCTTCTTCGTCCTCAGACGAAACGGTCTTGGCTCCCTTGAGTTCGACATTGAGACAGAGACCCTTGAGCTCATTGACGAGCACATGGAACGAAGCTGGGATGTTTGGACTCTTGATTGGTTCACCCTTGATGATAGATTCGTATGCTTTCGATCGACCCAAGACATCATCAGACTTGATCGTCAGCATTTCCTGAAGCGTATGAGCGGCACCATATCCTTCGAGCGCCCACACTTCCATTTCACCAAAACGCTGTCCACCAAACTGAGCTTTACCACCAAGTGGCTGCTG
>CAYNMD010000003.1:0-66821 GCA_964398485.1 uncultured Bdellovibrionales bacterium
AAGAATATCGTGTACATCGGTCACAAGGAAGTAAGGGAGTCTGCAGCGACCGATCACTTTTTGGTTACCGGTCTCAATTGGTTTAATGGTAGGCCCGAAGACGGACAGGAGCTCTCCGTGAAACTGCGTCATGGGCCCAAAGAATATGAGTGTACTGTACAGTGGCAAGATGAGGAGGCGCTCGAAGTCTTTCTCAAGAATGAAAAAGATCCTGGTGTGGCCTCTGGTCAGTACGCGGTCTTTTATTCTGGTGACTATTGTCTTGGTGGAGGAGTAATTAATGGGTAATACCGGATAGAAATTTGAAAGCCCGGAGCAACTTGCTCGCGGGCTTTTTGGTTCAGGTGAGCGCGATGCGCTCAAGCAGCGGTTTCGTGGATCGTCTCCATGTCGAGCCGGTGGCGGAGTTCGCGGAGGCGCTCGAGCCAGACGAAGCTCAGCCACAGGTTGGGATCGTAGGTGGGGTGGATGTACACCTCGCCCTTCGATACGACCGTGGTGAGGTTCATGAGGGCATGCCGGATGAGCGGCACCGGAGACTCGGCCGTGAGATCATCCAGGCGTTCCCAGGCAAAGGTGATGAGCTCATGAGCGGTCCGCCCCTTGCATTTGGGGAGCTCATAGCCAGGCCGGAGCTTGAGAACGACCCGGGTAGCCTTCCCCTGGAGGAGGTGAAGGAGAGGGTGTGCATCCGGCCGAGCCCGGGCATCGGCGACCAGGCCGTCACCATAGTAGAAGGGGAGGTAGTCACGCAGCCAGTCCTTCCATTCGTAGTCCGTGCTGTGGGAGAGCACGGCGCAGTAGAGGAGGAAGAGGGCCGTCCGGTAGGTCTTGCCATCAACGGGAAACGTCGCGCTCTCTTCACCGAAGTAGATGGTGATCTCTTCGACCGGGACAGCCGACATGTGCCGGATGAGGAAGAAGTCGAGGAGTTCCTCGACACAGTGGTCGAGGACACCAGCGAAATCCGGGGCGATCATGAGACGGGGCATGAGGACTCCTTGCGTTGTGGGAGGTACGAAAAGCTTGCTACGGATCCCGTAGCAGCTGGGAATACTGTTGCATGAAGGGCGGGAAAAGTCAATATATTTTTTATGGATTACCTTGAAAAGAGGAGAGAAGCAAGGTAGCATAAAGCTGATTTGCTTTGCAGTATGCCAAAATTTGAATTGATCCCAGAGTCGATAAAGAAACCAGCGCGCAGAGTGCAGGCAGCTGCTGATGCTGCCTTTTTGCAGTATGCCCAAAATGAAGGGCCAGTTATAGCTGAACCATGGAAAATTGTTTTGGATTCCAGTAAAGGGAAATATGCTCGTACCAAAGCTCTCTTTGCGGCTGTGCGGGATATGGTACCTGATGGTCTCTTTCATCAACTAACTGGAACGAGATATGAATTCCAGGGTGAAAATATTTCTATTGACCCGAACAAGTACGAACTCGAAGAGAGACAAATTGGCTCTGGTTCTGAGAACAATGTCTACAAGCTTACTTCGCTTGATCCAAACCTTCCTTCACTCGTCATCAAGGTTGATCGAACAGGTACCGAAGATGTCGATGTGCTCCTCGAGCGTGGTAAAGAGGTGCGTCGTGAATGGGAAACGATGAAAGAGTGGTACCAAAGTGTCCCTGGCCTCGTGCCGGATGAGTTTTATTTTATTGGTCGTTCACCTATCGGCGGGAGAAATGCCCTCATTACCATCCAGGAATATTTGGGAACCAAAGATGAACTGCGGGATTTTTTTCGCGATGTTTCTGCAGGACGATTGCATGAACTGCTGACGTCAGACACAGCGTTTCGTCGGGATTTCATTGCTTTTGCTCGGGTGACTATCGAACATGCTGAGAAATATGATGAGATGATTGATACCATTGGCGTAAACAATTTGGTTTTGGCGGAGCGGCCAGAAGGAGCGAGACTGTTTCTTATCGATCCGCATGTTATCAAGCATCCTCGGGGGACAGAGGTAGAAAATGAGCGTCAAGAACTGAGTGAGCAGCTGACTCGTCTCCGCACCATGCTCGCTGAAGCTGAAGCAATAGAAGCGACTACTTCTTCTCCCGACACAGCCAGTATCTCGGCTTGAAAATGGAGGAGAAAAGGAGTAAGTTTGAGATAGAAAGCTCAAACGAGCCTATTTTGGTGTTGTAACGCATGAATTTATCAGAAAGAGATATCTGCACCAAGTTTATTACTCCATCCTTGACTAAGGCTGGATGGGATTTACATACCCAGATTCGTGAAGAAGTCTCGTTTACCGCTGGGCCGATCATGATTCGCGGGAAAACAATTTCACGTGGAGAGAGGAAGCGTGCTGACTACATTCTTTATTATCGAAACAATTTCCCTATTGCTCTCATTGAGGCAAAGGACGATACCCACAGTGTGGGTGACGGGATGCAGCAGGCATTGTCCTACGCAGAAGCACTCGATATTCCTTTCGTCTATAGTTCTAATGGTTCTGGCTTTCTCGAACATGATCGATTACAAAATACATCCAATATTGAACAAGAACTCTCTCTCGACGACTTTCCGTCTCCCACTGATTTGTATGAGCGCTATATAAAGGAAAAGGCATTCAGTGGAGAAGAAGAGAGCATTCTTGCACAAGAGTATTTTGATGATGGTTCTGGAAAAGCTCCACGGTACTATCAGATCAATGCGATCAATCGTGCAGTCGAAGCAGTAACCAAAGGGAAAGATCGAATTATGCTCGTCATGGCGACGGGTACTGGCAAGACGTATACAGCGTTTCAAATTATCTGGCGCCTATGGAAAGCGCGAAAGAAACAGCGTATTCTTTTTCTTGTGGATCGGACGGCACTCGCTCAGCAGACACTGACAGGAGAATTTCGTCATTTCGGTAATGCTGTGACCAAAATAGATGGCCCAAGTGTTGATAAGGCCTACGAAGTATACATTGCTCTCTATCAAGGCCTCATGGGCGGCGAAGAGATGGAGAAGTTCAAACAGTTCTCACCAGACTTTTTCGATCTCGTTGTTGTCGACGAGTGTCATCGTGGCAGTGCTAAAGACGATGGCCTCTGGCGCTCCATTCTCGAGTATTACAAAAATGCTACGCAAATTGGTCTCACGGCAACGCCCAAGGCAGCTGATGATGCCAATAACTTTGAGTATTTCGGCGAGCCAGTCTATACCTACTCTCTCAAACAGGGGATTGAAGACGGTTTTCTCGCCCCGTACAAAGTCATTCGCTATCGCTTCAACTACGATGAATGGCGACCACCGCAAGGCTTCGTGGACAGGTATGGCGAACCGGTTCCTGATGAGATCTTTACTGAGTCGATGTTCGACCGTTCTATTGTTCTTGAGGATCGCAATCGGGCTGTAGCCAAGTGTATCGCTGATTTCATGCGCGAGATTGACCCATTCCAAAAGGTGATTGTTTTCTGTGTTGATCAGGACCACGCCGAACGGATGCGACGCTTTCTCGTGAACGCTCTCTCTGAATTCTGTTCTGAAAACTCACGCTATGTAGTGCGGATCACTGGAGATGATGCCTTTGGCAAGATGGAGATTGAACACTTCATCAATCCAGAGTCCAAATATCCCGTCATTGCGACGACTTCCAAACTGCTCTCGACGGGTGTCGATACACAGACGGTCAAACTCGTGGTACTCGATGCCCCGATGAATTCAATGACAGAGTTCAAACAGGTTATCGGTCGCGGGACACGCATCAATGAGCAGTACGACAAATACTACTTCACCATCATGGACTTTCGCAATGTGACCCGGCTTTTTGCGGACCCAGCCTTTGATGGCGAACCGGTCAAAGTGTATGAACAGGATACTACCGATCCGCTCCAAGCTGCCCGTGCTATCGAAGCAGAAACACAGTCCGAAGCCGAAATTGCAGAGCATCACCCAGGGGAAGAGATTCTCATCGACGGTACTGATGATAATCCGAAACCCAAGAAAATCCACATTACCGATGGCGTGACGTTTGATGTGATCCAAAAGATCGTTCAGTATATTGATCCAAAAACCGGCAAACTCATTACCACTTCGCTTGAGGACTATAGCAAGTCAACGATTCGTGGTATATACTCTTCACTTGATGACTTCCTTAATCGTTGGCAAGCAACTGAGCGCAAAGATGCTATCATCACTGAACTGCGAGAACGCGGTGTACTCTTCGATGAACTCCAGAAAACCGTGGGGCAAGACTGTGATGTCTTTGATCTTATCCTTCATATAGCTTATGGACAGAAGCCACTCACGCGGAGCGAACGGTTGAAAAAAGTCCGCGAAAGTAATTATTTTGCCAAATACCAGGGAGTAGCGAGAGAAATTATCGATCATCTTCTCGAGAAATACGCCGAGTATGGTATCGCGGCGATCGATGATGTCGGTGATCTTCAGGTGACGCCGTTTACAGAGTACGGTACGGCGCTTGAAATTCTCGAGATATTTGGTGGTCGGGAGCAGTATATGCAGACTGTCCGAGAGATTGAGCGAGAACTCTACCACGTCTAATCTATGTCCGAAATTCAAAATATCATCAAAAGCATTCAGAATATCATGCGCAAAGACGCTGGAGTGGATGGTGATGCTCAGCGCCTCTCGCAGCTCGTGTGGATGCTCTTTCTCAAGATCTATGATGATCGAGAGAAAAACCTCGAAGCGATCGACCCGAGCTACCATTCCCCGATACCTGAGGAATTTCGCTGGCGCTACTGGGCTGCCAACCCCGAAGGGATCACGGGGGATGATCTTCGCACCTTCATCGATAAAGATCTCTTTCCGGCGCTCAAAAACCTTTCTCTCCATGGGAGCAATCAAAATGCCGCTATCGTCCGGGGAGTCTTTGCCGACTCCTATAATTACATGAAGAACGGGACGCTCATACGACAAGTGGCCAACAAAATCAATGAAGTGAATTTCAACAAAAAAGCTGATCGTCACCAGTTTGGTGATATCTATGAAAAGCTGCTCAAGGATTTGCAGAGTGCTGGCAATGCTGGTGAATTCTATACTCCACGGCCACTCACCAACTTTGTGGTAGGGATGGTTGATCCGAAACTTGGAGAGAAAATCCTTGATCCGGCTTGTGGCACGGGCGGATTTCTCATCTCCACGCTCGAGCATATCCGTGCGCACGAGGTCAAGACACAGGATGACGAATCTGCTCTCGAGTCATTGCTCCATGGCGTCGAGTTGAAACCACTCCCACATCTCCTTGCGACAACCAATTTTCTCTTGCACGATGTTGGCAATCCGGCGACCATCAGACGCGATGATATGCTCTCGTATCCACTCACCTCGTATGGCCCGGCTGATCGAGTCGATGTGATCGTGGCCAATCCACCCTTTGGTGGAGTGGTGGCCGATGGGACCCAGGCCAATTTCCCGAGCGACCTCCGCACCAAAGATACTGCCCTTCTCTTTCTCATCCTCTTCATCCATCTCTTGAAGCCTGGTGGCAGAGCAGGGGTGGTGCTCCCAGATGGTGTTCTCTTTGGTGACAATACTGCTGCCAAGATCAAAGAAAAGCTCCTTGCCGAATGCAATGTCCACACGATAGTGCGGCTTCCTGCCGGGGTCTTCAATCCCTATGCGGGGGTCAATACCAATCTCATTTTTTTTGAGAAAGGCCAGCCAACCAAAGAAGTGTGGTATTACCAGATGCCGCTCCCCGAGGGACTCCGTGCCTATACCAAGACACGGCCGATTACCGATGCTGAATTTGAACCGGTCAAGAAATGGTGGAGGAAGCGAAAAGAAAATGAATTTGCGTGGAAAGTTTCTATCAATCAAATCCGCGAGCGTAATTGGTCACTCGACTTCAAGAATCCTAACGGTCAAGTAGTTGAGGAACACAAAACCCCGAAGGAGATTTTGGGAGATATTGAGGACAAGGAAAAAGAAATTTCCAAACTGTTGAATGAGATGCGGCAAGAGATATGAATAAACTTGAATTAACAAGAGAGAATTTTCGTTTGCTTGCATCAATTATTTCATCTGCTACATCTGGGACGCTCTTTACTAAATTATTGATGGACGCCGGTTGGACACCAGAATCAACGGCTTCACAGGCGTGGCAATTAGCAAGAAAATCCAAAGAAGACTATCTCTTTGATCAATTTGTGCAAATTGCAGAGCAAGGACGTGAGGACATTGTTGAGTTTGTTGTGGAGAAAACAATCATAAAAAGTAGTGTTTACTTCAAGAAAGGAGATAAAGACTATAAGTTTCCTCGAGATACCTTTACGGCTCTAAAGAAAAAAGTTGGTAAAAAAGAAGTTGTTTTACAAAAGAAGGACGTTAAACTTTTTAATGAGAGGAAGTTTCACCCCTCAGTAGTTTTCGCAAGCAAGAGGCTTTTTTCCGATGGATACTATTCACAAGCAATCTTTGAGGCCTGCAAACTTTTAAATAAAAGAGTACAAGAACGCTCTGGTTCATCAAAAGATGGAAAATCTTTGATGCTGGATGTTTTCAGTGTCAATAATCCTAGACTTAAATTCTCTGATATAACAAGTCAGTCAGGAAGAGATGAACAGGAGGGCTTTATGCATATCTTTGCTGGAGTAATGCAGGGAGTTAGAAACCCAAAGGGTCACGACATTATAGATCTCAGGGATTCGAGTCGTGCCTTGGAGTATATGAGTATTGTGAGTCTTCTTTTTAGGAAGTTGGAGGAAATAGATAATGGAAAATAGAACCAAGTTTTTTATTTTTAGTGACGAGTCAGGAAGCTGGCATGATCCAGCAGATATTTACGTTAGGTCATGGGTCGTAATAACAAGTGAAGAATATAACAAGCTGCTGGCCAAGGTTGATGAAATTGCTAGTTTTATCGGATCAAAAGAACTATCGTGGAATACTTTAGCAGGCAACAAGAACCTCTTTCACTCATTTGATGGGATTAGTTTTAGGATTTTTATTACGGTCTCTTGTCCAAAAGATATTTCATGGGGTACGAAATATCGGCTGACGAAAAATTTTGAAACGAGTATATTAGGTTTTGATTTTGGTGAGCTGGATGAAGGTTTAAGGGCATACATTAAAGATAGGATTTATAAAGATATAAAGAATGCATTATTTTTAAACTTCTATGAAAGGTATCATATTGAAAATGCAAAAAAGGGGATTGAACGCGTTATCAAACCAACTGATTATGATTTGATATATCGTATTGATCCTCCACAGATGCCCCAAGAAGGATGGAAGAATATACTACAGAAAGTTGATAACTCTTCTTCAATTAATATAGAATTTCCAAAATCAAGCCGGACACAAGGGATACAATTTGCAGATGTGGTTGCTGGTTGTTTCCGATCCTTGCTTTTAAAGGGTAGAAAGTTTGAAGAGTCAAAAGAGTTTTTAAAAGTTATTAAAGATCGCATTATACAGAAGAATAAGGAGAACCCAAATCCAAATCTAATATTTTTTGGAGAAATGAACAACGATATAAAGTTAAACTGTGCAGATATCTGGAAGTACTGAATTTATGAACTACCCAACAAAAAAACTTGGAGAGGTTTGTGGAGTTGTTGGTGGGGGGACGCCATCGACAAAAGTTAGTGAATATTGGGGCAACAAATACCATTGGGTAACACCGAAGGACTTGGGCCAGTTGAAGAGTGTAGAGATTTCCCAGACCAATAAACAAATTACCGATAGTGGATTAAGGGACTCTTCGGCAAAACTGCTTCCCGCTGGATCTGTTATCCTCTCATCTCGTGCCCCTATTGGATATGTTGCAATTAATACTGTGCCAATGGCTACGAATCAAGGATGTCGCAGTTTCGTATGTGGGCCGAAAGTTTTTAATAAGTATCTGTATTACTTTTTGATCGCCTCCCATGACTATCTTCAAACATTGGGAGGCGGCTCAACTTTTCTTGAAGTTTCCGGATCACGTCTGAAAGAGATTGAAATCCGGGTTCCGCCTATTAGGGAGCAGGGGAAGATTGTTGCGAAGATAGAACGGCAATTTGCCAAGATGGACGAGGCCGCGCGGTTGCGCGCGGAGAGTGAGGCTCTTGCCGAAAAACTCCTCCCCGCCGCCCTCCACGAAATCTTCTCCTCACACAATTGGGATTTGGTCTCTCTCAGTGATGTGGTTACGAGTTTTCAATACGGTAGTTCAAAAAAAGCCTCTGATATTGGTGAGGTTGTGTGTGTAAGAATGGGTAACTTACAGAGCGGTGAAATCGATTGGACAAATCTGAAATATGCTCCAGATAATGAAGAATTAGAGAAATTTTTTCTACGTGATGGTGATGTATTATTTAACCGTACCAACAGTCCTGAGCTTGTGGGCAAGACCGCAATTTATCGGGGTGATAGGCCCGCCATATTTGCTGGTTATTTGATTCGTATAAACTACGTACGGGATAAAGTGCTAGGACAATATTTAAACTATTGTCTTAATTCTGATTTTGCAAAAGACTTCTGTCAGAGAGTTAAAACGGATGGAGTAAGTCAGTCTAATATTAATGCGCAGAAGCTTGCAACATTTACCTTCCCACTTCCACCGCTTACAGAACAAAAGAAGATTGTGAAAAAGTTGGATGCTCTCGCTGAAAAGGTGAAGGCCCTCCGCGAGCTGCAGGCAGCTCAAGCAGCCGATCTCAAAGCCCTCAAGCAATCCATCCTCCATCAGGCATTCAGTGGAGATGGGAAGTAGATATTGTCAGGGCGTACAATAGCGATATGAAAAATCAGTATCCTAATGATGGGAAGCGACATCCTGACCTCTCAGATCTCTGGCACGAGATTGTCGAGGCAGCGCGGCCATTGGGAGCGAGCTCCTCTTTTTACCTCTGGGTCTTCGCTGTGGTTGCACTTATGTCGTACCCTGATTGGCGGGCCATCGTCGGATGGGGGTTTGCGCTTTTTGGTTTGTGGGGGATTTTGTTCCTTCGCTCCCGGTTTCGTTTACCAATAAAGTGAAGGACTGAGTGCAACAGGGTGACGGACAAAAATTAAACGTACAGTATGCCAAAAAAAGTTGAGACAGTAAGTGAATATATCATGACAGCACCAGCTTGGGCGCGGCCGACGCTGCGAGAACTCCGTCGAGTGATTCGTGCCGCCGCTCCCAAGGCGAAGGAATCAATTAGTTATCACATGCCCTACTATGCCGAGGAAGGGCGCGTGGCGTATTTTGGAGCGTACCGAGATCACTGCAGTTTCCATTGGGTGAGTAGCGAGGACAAGCGAGAACTGAGTGAGGTTCTGAAAAAAGTGAAAGTAGCAGGGAGTACGCTGCATATTCCGCGCGGGGAGCGGGTACCGGTGAGAGTGATCACTCAATTGGTGCGAGCTCATGTGAAACATAATCTCGCTAAAAAGAGAAGATAGACTTTTTCGGAGATGACTCTAAGAGTACTACAATTACTGACTAATCATTCTCTAAAAAAATATGCATACAGCAGTTTTTACCAAAGATCTCGAACAGGGGACGCTTCGGGTCGAGCGCATGTTTGATGCCGCACCTGAGAAAGTGTGGCAGGCACATACACAGAGTGAGCTTCTTGGTGAATGGTGGGCACCCAAGCCATGGAAAGCCGTGACGGTCTCGATGGATTTTCGTGAGGGAGGGAAGTGGCTCTATTACATGCTCGGGCCCGAGGGTGAGCGGCATTACTGCACGCAGACCTATGAAACAATTGAGCCTGGGAAAAGCTTTATGGGTGAAGATTATTTTTGTGATGAAAACGGAGTGAAAAAAGAAGATATGCCCGTCTCTCACTGGACGATGCAGCTCGTGCCACAGGAAAATGGTACAGAGATGATAACGACGGTGCGTTATGCCAAAGCGGATGATCTTCGCAAAGTAATTGAGATGGGCATGGAGGAGGGGTATGCCATGGGACTCAATCAGCTTGAGGCGTTCCTCAATAAATAATTTTCTATCTTTTATATATGGCCAGAGTCAGTACCTATCTCAATTTTACTAATCAAACAGAGCAGGCTTTCCATTTTTATCAAGAAGTGTTTGGGACACAATTGGTTGGCGAAGTGGCTCGTTTTGGAGACATACCACCTGCTGAGGGTATGCCGCCGCTTTCTGAGGAAGACAAACAGTTAGTCATGCATATGGAGCTCCCGATACTCGGTGGACATGTGCTTATGGGTACCGATGCTCCGGCTTCGATGGGCTTTGCGGTACAGCAGGGTAATGCTACTCACATCAATCTTGAACCAGATGCTCTAGAGGAAGCGAAGCGCTTGTTTGATGCGCTTTCTCAAGGGGGGAAAGTGGATATGCCTCTCCAAAAAATGTTTTGGGGTGCTCACTTTGCATCCTTTACGGATCGTTTTGGCGTGCACTGGATGATAAACTGTGCGGGAGCGTAGGGAAGAGTATGGGCGCGCTGCATCGAGTCCCTCAGGATCTCAAAGCAATTCTCGATAGTCAGTCTGATGTACGAAAGCAGTGGGAGAGTCTCACTCCACTTGCGCGGAATGAGTGGGTTTGTTATGTCACCATCGTCAAGAAACCTGAAACGAGAGCGAGCCATCTCCAAAGACTCGTGAGTGATCTCCGTGGTGGTAAACGTCGTCCCTGCTGTTGGCCAGGCTGCCCACATCGTCGGCCCGAGGCTGCCAAATGGTTTGGTAAAAGAATGGCTAAAGTATAGACATGTTCCAGTACACTGTGCGAAAAAGACGAGGGGCCAAGTATCTCCGGTTGAGAGTAGTTCCTCCTGGTGAGATTATTATTTCCGCCCCGACCTGGCTCGGAGGAGAGGCGATCGAGCAGTTTCTCGAAGAAAAGGCAGCGTGGCTCCGGGCCAAGCTTTCTCTCGTGAAGCATATCCCTCGGCGCCGAACGAAAAGAGAAGAGCGGCGAGACTATGAAGAGAAAAAAGAAACAGCAAGAACTCTCGTAGAGGAGTGCGTGGTGAGACTCAATCAGGGCTATCGGTTTCCGGTCGGTCGCATCACGATCCGCAATCAGAAAACTCGTTGGGGGAGCTGTTCGAGTCAGGGGAACCTGAGTTTTAATTACCGGATCGTTTATCTTTCGCCGAGAGAACGAGACTATATCGTCGTACATGAACTCTGTCATCTCAAAGAAATGAATCACTCGCCTCGCTTTTGGGCGCTGGTGGAGAAAGCTATGCCGGATTACCTGGTGCTGCGGCGACGCTTGCGAGAACAGGGGAAGCTTTTGTACTAGAACTATGTATTTTCTCTATTTGCTCCAGTGCGCTGATGGGACGCTCTACACGGGGATCACAACCGATCTCAAGCGGCGACTTGCCGAACACAACACTTCGCTTCGAGGGGCAAAATATACACGGGGTCGTCGGCCAGTGGTACTTGTCTACAGTAAGAAGTTCCGCAGCCGCTGCGCCGCTTCGAGTGCCGAATCCCAAATGAAAAAACTTACTCGGGCGGAAAAGTTAGCTCTCTTTCAGGGTGAATAGGGTATACTGAAAAAAAGTATTTTGTTTTTATGAATGCCAACAATGCATCAATGTGGTATGCGAGTCTGGTAAAGCCCTCCTGGGCACCGCCGGAATGGCTTTTTGGTCCAGTATGGACTGTGCTGTACGTCATTATTGCCGTCTCATTTGGCTATGTCGCCTGGCGGTATTTTCACAGGGCGCTTCCGGGGATAGTCCTTCTTCCCTTTATACTCAATATAGTCTTCAACTTGCTCTTTTCGCCGATCCAATTTGGTCTTCGAAATAATGAATTAGCCGCACTGGACATCCTTCTTGTACTTGGGACACTGCTCTGGGCACTCATAGCCATCAGACCGTATGTGCCGTGGGTGAGTCTCGTTAATCTCCCGTACCTTATGTGGGTGAGTTTTGCTACGGTTCTCCAACTTACTATCACTTGGCTTAATCGCTAGGCCATTTCGAAAAGAGCTCTCATGATATACTGGAGGCGCTGATTTGATAAAGCTAAATGTATGGCAAAATATGTCGATGGATTTGTGCTGCTGGTACCTAAGAAAAACCTCGAGGCGTACAAGAAAATGGCCAAAGAGGGTGGAAAGCTCTGGAAGGAATACGGAGCGCTTGATTACAAAGAGTGTCTTATCGATGACGAGAAGCCTCAAGGGGTAGCCGTAACTTTTCGTAAATTGACTCAGGCGAAGCCAAGCGAAGTAATCGTCTTTTCATTTATCACCTATCGTTCCAAAAAACAGCGCGATGAGATCAATGCTAAGGTGTGGGCTTATTACGACAAGAAATATGCTGGCGACGAGCATCCGCCCATGCCGTTTGATATGAATCGCATGTCTTTTGCTGGTTTCGAAGCCTTTGTGGACATGGCATCATAAAATTCCTTTTGAAAGAGAGGCTAGTGCTACAATAAAAGCATGGATACTCTCTCGCATGCTTTGTATGGTGGTGTCGCTTTTGGTCGCCGCAGCCGGTGGAGTTATTGGCTGGCTTTCTTTTTTGGGATGGCGCCTGATCTTTTTTCGTTTGGTCTCTTTTTCCTTACTAATCTCTTCGGTATTACCGAGCGTCCTGATTGGTCAGCGGGGCCGCCACCAGAGTCGCTTATCCCAGGATATGTTCATGGGATGTACGACATTACTCATAGTCTGGTCGTTTTTGCTGTAGTTTTTGCTGTAGTCTGGATTATTCGGCACCGACCATTATGGGAAATGCTTGGTTGGCCGCTCCATATCCTCGTGGACATCCCGACCCATTCTTCGGAGTTTTTTCCGACACCTTTTCTGTGGCCGATTTCCGACTTTCATGTTGATGGTTATCCATGGAGTCGTCCAGAAATTTTTATTCCCAATGTTCTGTTGCTCATAGCTCTCTACGTCTGGTTTTGGTGGAAACGAAGGAAACAGCAAGAATCAAAAATGCTATGAAAAGATACTGCTACCTTATTTTGTTTATGGTCCTTGGGTTTCTCGTAGCTACTTTGATTCATGGTGTTCTCGAGATCCCCCTTCTTTTCTGGGTGCAAGCTGATCTTGAGATGGGTCAAACCAATTGGCTTTGGGAAATTTGGCCAATGACTCATCAAATAGGGGGTGTGTTTTTGTGGCTCAGTGGGACAGTAGTCGGATTTTTCTTGGGAAAAAAATTTTGGCGCATACTCTATATCGAAAAGCGCTACGGGACTCCGCGGTGGTAGCGCTTGAGAAAATATTTTGACCCGAAGCAGTGTTCTGCAACGGGCCATGGGTTAGTTGACGAATTCATCGCCACCCTCGTCAGTCGAGGTGCGATTGACTGCTTTGGGATACTGATCAATCATTCCAACCCCAAAGAGTCTGGGATGCTGAGCGATTAGCACCCCGAGTGCTTCGCTAGGAGTGCCTCCTTCGTGGCCTGAGTGAGCGTTCTCGTTCTCATGAGCGTAAGCCTGATAGCCGGTAAGGGTTCGACGTATGATTATTTTGATCATCCAGACTCCTCTTCGGGAAGATTTCTGTCAACGTATTCCGCATCTTGCTCGAGCGGGAGAGGGCAGTGTACAATGACGGCATTCTTATGTCAATTCGAACTGAACGTATCAATTTTTTCCGGCAGACTGTCCTAGATTTTCTCGAGAAATCTGGACGCTCTGAACTTCCTTGGCGGAAGAAAAAAATCACTCCTTATGAAGTGTGGGTGTCTGAGGTTATGCTGCAGCAGACCCAGGTATCGCGTGTTATTGACTATTATCGTCGCTTCCTCAAACGTTTTCCAACGGTAGAGAAACTAGCACAGGCTCATTGGGAAGTATTCCTTCCTTACTATGAGGGGCTTGGCTACTATGCTCGGGGTCGGAATATGCTCCGAACGGCGAAGGCATTGGTAAAGGAGTACGGAGGACGATTTCCTCGAACAGTGTCAGAGCTGGAGCAGCTACCTGGTATTGGACCATATACAGCAAGGGCTATTGCCAGTTTTGCCTACGATGCCTCAGAGTTAGCGTGGGATACTAACCTCAAGCGAGTGCTTGGACGTTTCTTCTTTGGTGGGAAGGATCGAGTGGGAGAGGAAGAGATGATTATGTTGAACAAAACCCTTGGAAAGGGAGCGCGAGAACTCAATGCTGCTCTTATGGATTTTGGGAGCGCCCTCTGCACGGCTCGGCCAAAATGTGCGAATTGCCCTCTCCAAAAGCGGTGTCAGTATTTCAAAGATCGGGGAAAACAAGAATTAGGGGCTCTTGTAAAAAAGGCAGCAGGATCTCAGAAGAAGGGGGATCAATCGCTCGTATTTTTACACGAGCGGCATCAACGCTATTTTTCGTCTCAAACAAAGCATTATCGGCCATTTCTTTTGCCCCCGGGGTATCTTACACGAGCTGCTATCAAAGAATTTTTTTTGAAAGAGTATAACCTTTCGGTGGCGGTACGCCCACCACACAGCGTGGCAATTCTTGGGGGAGTATCAGTATCCCTGGTCCATGCTCAGATTTTACTTGGAGAGCCCTCTTTCTCTGTTTTTCCCAAATCGGCCGTTGTCGAGTATACTAAAAGGGAAAAATTATAGGTACGCTTATGCAAGTACGCCAGCTGAATGTGTATTTCTTCTTCTTTCTCCTTATCGGCGGATCAGTGGTGGCGTTTTATATTTTCCAGCCATTTTTGACAGCTATTCTGGCTGCCGCCATTCTCTCTATTTTGTTCAAGCCACTCTATCGATTCCTTACCCAATCTTTCCGAGGGAGTGAAATCTGGGGTTCATTTGCTGCCTGTCTCGCGGTTGCTCTCCTGATCGTAACCCCGATTATTGTTACGTTGTCATTGGCAGTAGTTGAGGCCAATAATCTCTACCAAACTATTGCTCAGGACCAAACCATTGACGAGCTTATTCACTCAGGTGTTGGTTATCTCAATAGTCAGCCGCTTACTCATTATGTATTTAGCGAGGAAATTCTCAATCCTGATAAAATCGCGAGTGATATCAAGACTTTTGGAACCAATGCCCTGAGTATTCTTCAGACGGCTTATCAGAGTGTAACGCACTTCTTCTTCTGGACGTTTATTATGTTTTTCACCCTGTTTTATCTCTTTATCGATGGAGAGAATGCCTTCCGATATCTCTTGCGGCTGTCGCCACTCAAGAATGAACACGAGAAGTTGTTGACCGAGAAATTTATCTCTATCAGTCGAGCTACTCTCAAAGGGACATTGGTGGTAGGGACGGTCCAAGGACTTCTCGGAGGGATCGCTTTTTGGATAGTGGGAGTGCCATCGCCAGCTATTTGGGGCCTTATGATGATTCTTCTTTCGATGATTCCACTGATTGGTTCAGCTCTCATCTGGCTTCCAGCAGCCCTCTTCCTCCTCTTAATTGGTGATATTTGGCAGGGGGTCTTCCTTTTGGCTGTTGGCTTTGGTGTGATCTCTGTTATCGACAATATTTTACGGCCACGCTTTGTGGGGAAGGATACACAGATGCATCCTCTGATGATTTTCTTTGCTATTATCGGAGGGATCACTTATTTTGGTCTCCCAGGGTTTGTGATTGGACCCATCTTTATTTCCCTTTTCCTCGCTCTGTGGGAAATCTATGCTGTTGAGTTCAAGACCCAGCTTGAGCAGTTTAACGCTTAAGCCCATTTCTTATGATTGAGTGGTGGCAGACGCTTCCTCAGTTTATTGATCCAGTTGCCTTTTCTCCGTTTGGGTTTCCAATTCCTTGGTACACCATCTGTTATCTTCTGGGGGTTATTTTTGCAACCATTTTTTTTGTGAGTCTTTTGAGGCGCAAGGGGCTAGTGATTTCCGAAGATGGAACCATAGAGCTCATCGTTTCAGTACTCTGGGGAGTAATTATTGGAGCTCGACTTGGCTATGTGCTCTTCTATGGAGATAGTAGTTATTGGGAGGAACCATGGAGGATTATTTCCCCATACGACTTTACTCTGGGTGAATGGATAGGTATCCGGGGACTCAGTTTTCATGGTGGACTTATCGGAGGAGCAATTGGTTTGTGGCGATTCACTCGTGAAGGAAACAGGGATTTTTGGGGAATAGCGGATGCTTTGGTACAAGCGGTACCTATTGGGATTTTATTTGGCCGGTTGGGGAATTTTTTGAATCATGAAATTCCGGGCAAAATTACGGAACTCGCTATAGGCATGCAGTGGTTTTTAGAGGAGGGGGTATTGCGCCATCCCGTGACGCTCTATGAGGCACTTGCTGAAGGAGGGTTACTCTTTTTCTTCTTGGTGCTGGTCAATCGATTACAGGCGAGGTCTGGTAACGTTACAGCCCTCTTTCTTATTGGATATGGAGTGATTCGGTTTGTTATGGAATTTTTTCGTGAGGTAAGCATCATTCAGAGTCTGGGTATTACTGCAGGCCAGGCACTATCAACAGTACTTGTTTTATGGGGAGTACTCCTTCTTTTTAGGCAATCTCGCCAACCGCTTGTGGTACAATAGAAGGGTATAGTTTCTCGAGATCTTCTCTATAGAGCACGCTTCTATCATGCGTCGATCATACCAAAATCAACATCACGAACCATTATCTACTCGCCGTATTCTTGATGGTGTAGTACGGGGTGTTTTTGACACACCGAAGCCAGTTCATTTTGAGAACAAGCCACTGGTTACTCCACCAATGGTACGAGCCAGGAGACAGCTTGATGCTGTGCTGCTTCGAGAAAAAGAAAAGCGGGGCTGGTCATATCGAACGTCTCGAGTGGCGAGAGTGCTCTTTTTTCGTCGGCTTCAGATATGGAATCGAAGATTTATGCGACGCCTGGGCCGTTTTCTCCCTGATTTTGACGGTATCCCGCCTAAAAAAGCTCTGTATGCATCCCTTATTGGAGGGGTAAGTTTTGGCATGGTAGCCATGTCAATGTTTCAGGGTTTTACCGATAAAAATGCCGAGGCTATGCCGGTAGCCACTGTTGCAGAACCTGCTTCTCAAGAAGTGATTAGTCGCGAGCTTGGTATCGAAAATCAAAGGTATAATCCAGATAATGATATTTTCCTTCAATTCTTCACTGAATCTGAAAAAGAGGAGTACGGTGAGCAAATTCGTTCACTGGTGGCTGGGTATCCAATCGAGGACATGCTCCCTTATATTTTGGAAAAGGATCGGGTAGTAGCTGCTTTTTTGGTTGGTATCGCCAAGAAAGAGTCTAACTGGGGGAAACGTGTACCAGTCTTGGATGGTCAGGATTGCTTTAACTATTGGGGCTACCGAGGTGTGCGGCGACTGATGGGTACGGGTGGACATACCTGCTTTAATAGTCGTAAAGATGCTGTTGATACGGTAGCTAGTCGTTTGGAAAAACTCATCCATTCTAACAAACTGGATACTCCGGCTAAGATGATTATCTGGAAGTGTGGGTATAGTTGTGATGGACATAGTCGTGAGAGTGTTCGCAAGTGGATCGCTGATGTTGATATGTATTTCCAGGAGCTTCAGGGAACGGATGAAGAGGATGGTTTAGTGATGAATCCAGCAGTTACTCCATAGGTGTTCGGTCGAGAGAGGGTTTTATAGAGAAAAAAACAATATGCAAGAAATGAAACTTGATCTTAGGCGGGTGGCCCCACTCGCGTTAGGGCTTACTACATTGGCTGTGATGGCGGCTTTTCTTTTGGCCTAACTCTTCTTTTGAACCGAGTCTGGCTGGTTTTTACCGAGACCCTTCGGGGGGCTCTGTTTTTATTATATTGACATTATTTAAATTTTATTGTTTAAATTTAAATTTAAAATATTCAAAATAATGCTTTATATAAGCCAAAATTTTTTAAAAAGTGGTGAAAATTGATTGACGGGAGGGTATTTTTTTGGTAGGATTGAGCTTGTGTCTTTTATGATACATTCTCCCTACAATTGCTTTCCAGGTCGTCAGGCCTTAGTGGTTTCCTCCCTTCAGAAGCGAGTCTTCTTGAGGAGTGCCTCTCTTTTCCTCCTGATTTCTCTCCTTGGTTTTTCTTTCTTCGTCCCTCCTTCGGTGATGGCGGCAGAGGCTCCTTCCCTAGAAAAAGAGGAGACTTTGGAGTTTTCGTTAGATGATTTTGAACAGCGGTTTTCATTGGGTAATCAAACCAAGGATCTTTGTGCATGGGAACGTGATTTGGGGTTTTTCCTCTCTCGTGAGCGCGCTACCGAAAGTAGGGTTGAGACTATTGATTGTACCGAAAGACTACAGAATACTGCTTTGCGTGAAATGAAACCGGAGTATCAATCTGGCGATAGCGAGCTCAAGCAGGAGATTCAAGAACTTGCCAAAGGATTCCCTCTTGAGGAAATGGCAGGAGCTATTGCTCGCTATGATAGAGAAATTGCTGGTCTTATAGTTGGTATCGGAAAGAAAGAATCAAACTGGGGAAAGCGAACTCCTAAGCTTCTCGGTGAGGAATGCTATAACTATTGGGGCTATCGAGGAGTGGGTACGCGCGGGTTTACCCCGGATGGTTATGGTTGCTGGGAGAAGCCTGAAGAAGCCGTCAAGGCTATTGGTGACCGATTGGTGAAACTACGTGAAATCAGGCTTAGTGCTGAACCAGCTCGGATGATTGTCTGGAAATGTGGTAATTCCTGTGCTGGACATAGCGACGAGAGTGTTCGCAAGTGGATTGCTGATGTGAACTTTTATTTCCAAGAAATCGCGAGAAATTAATTTGGACTATCATCTGAAAACACCTCGAGAAAGTGGGGGTGTTTTTTATTTTTCAGTATAGTCCAAAGGGGGTGGTATACTAAAAATATAAGTCTTGTCTTGAGATATGAGTTGGCTCGCATACGCCCTTGGTGGTTATCTTTTCAATGCGGTAACAGCAATTTTTGATAAGTTTCTTCTCTCTGATCGAGTCAAGGAGCCGTGTGTGTATGCTTTTTTTGTGGCCGTACTTTCCCTTTTTGCCATTGTATTTGTACCGTTTGGAGTACAGTGGATTCCTTGGCAAACGATCGTGGTATTTGTGATTTCTGGTGTTTTGTTTCTGTACGGCTTGGTTGCTTTTTACAATGCCGTAAAACGTAGTGAAATTTCACGAGTGGCCCCATTAGTAGGGATTGCTATTTCAGTGATTGCTGGAGTGGCTTCACTCGCCTTTGGACCAGCGGCTACGATGTCGTTTTCACCGCTCAATTTTCTTTCCTTGTTTCTTCTTTTGGGAGGTGCCTTTTTGGTCGCTTTTGATTTGCCACTCAAACCCAATGATGCACTCATGAAGTCGACGCTGCTGGCAGGTGCTTTGATGGCTCTCTCACTCATTTTTCTCAAGACCGGCTATCGTAATGCTGATTTTATCAATGGTTTAGTTTGGTCGAGACTTGGTTTTGTGCTGGGGGGATTTTCTCTCTTTATTATTCCGCAATACCGCAATGCTATCCTGGAGAGCACGCACGCTATGACGGTGGCAAGTAAAGATAATTTTGTAACTGGATCACTGTTTGTTCTCAATAAGGTATTTGGTGCGGTGGCTACTTTTCTTCTAACCTATGCTGCTTATCTAGGTCCCATTACCTTTATTCAGGCGCTCAACGGCATTCAATATGCTTTTGTTTTACTTTTGGCTTTACCACTTTCTTTTTACTTCCCTCATATTTTTGAGGAGAAATTATTATTTTGGGATTGGGCCCAGAAAGTTTTTGCTGTGCTACTGATCATTTTGGGGATGTGGCTTGCTGTTCATTCGGGAGTGGATTTTCTTTTTCTCTAACCTATGCAGAACTGGAAAGGGGTACTTAAGGTAATCACTATCACACTACTCAGCCTTCTTTTGTGTATTGGGACAGTGTTTTTGTATTTTAATCTACCTGGCCCCATGCCCCGTGAAGATGTTCATCTCGGCATGACCTTTTCTTCTCGCTATGCGACCGATCTTGGTCTTGATTGGCAAGAAACATATCGAGCGCTTCTCTACGATATGGGAGTCAAGAAACTACGTATACCGGTGTATTGGGATTTGGTGGAGTCAGAGCCCGGGAAAACTTATTATGCTGACGTTGATTGGCAGATAGAAGAAGCAAAGAAGGCTGGGGCAGAAGTTATTCTCTCTGTTGGTCAACGGGTCCCGCGCTGGCCAGAATGCCATATTCCAGGTTGGGCTAAAGAAAAAAGCGATGAAGAGCGCCAGCAGGCACTCAAGGGATTTCTTGCTGAAACTGTAAATCGCTATAAACACGAATCAGTAATTACAACTTGGCAAGTAGAGAACGAGCCCTTTCTTGTTTTCTTTGGTGAGTGTCCACCACTTGATGTGGGCTTTCTTGAAGAAGAGGTGGCTCTCGTAAAGGCGCTCGATGGAGAGAGACAGCGACCAGTGCTTTTGACTGATAGCGGTGAACTTTCTATTTGGACAAGAGCGGCCAAACGGGGTGATATTTTTGGGACGACCATGTATCGCATGATTTATAAAGGCGGGTGGGGATATGTTACCTATCCAATTGGGCCAAATTTTTTCCGAGCCAAGGAATGGCTGGTGAGGCTTGTCACTGATCAGGAACACTTTATGGTTATCGAACTTCAGGCGGAGCCCTGGGCTAATGGTTGGGTGGGAAATGTTTCGCTTCCCGAACAATTTATTACGATGAATGAAAAACTCCTCGAAGAAAATGTGACGTACGCGAGAAGGGTAGGATTTCAGGATATCTATCTGTGGGGTGGGGAATGGTGGTACTGGCTTAAAACTAAAAAAGACTATCCAGCTGTGTGGGAAAAGGGGAATGAGTTGTTTGAAAAGTATCGATAATTTATTACGATATGAATTTGAATAAAGAGATGGTCATTAAAATTGTGCATAGTATCAACATTCTATTGATGGTATGCTTTTCCCCTATCATGTTATTCGTATTTCTTTTTGCTTTATCTGATGTAGTAGATCGTTCGAACTTCACTAGTCCACTGGTTATTGAAGCTTTCGGATATCTACTGGTAGTGGTATTTGGTTTGCTCGCTTTAAAAAAGCGACATTTGCTTTTTATCAGCCTGTTAGGGTGGGTGCTTTTGTGGTGGGGGAACTATATGGATATAGACAATGCTCAGAAGGGAGAGCAGTTCGCTTGTGTGACGATGAGACAAGATCCGCTTTGTGTCGAAAGAGATGATGGGACTATGGAGTGTAGCGGGGGCACTTTAGCTGGTGTGTATCCACAGGTCTGTAATGGAATCTCAAAATGATTCTTATACTCGACAATATTCGGAGTGCTCACAATGTGGGAGCAATATTTCGGACGGCGGATGGAGCTGGTATTGAGAAGCTGTATTTGGTTGGGATTACTCCTCAGCCAACCGCAAAAAAGCTGTATCTAACCGATGCCGAAAAAACACTTCGAAAAACAGCGTTGGGAGCAGAGGAGAACGTTTCCTGGCAATCAGTGAAGACGATTGGGCCGCTCCTGAAAAAACTCAAGGAGGAAGGGTATATTTTGGTAGCTCTCGAGCAATCAGAACAGAGTGTCGACTACCGATCATGGCAACCTCCTCGGGGTGGTTTGGTGGCGCTCATTGTGGGCAATGAAATAGAGGGGGTATCGACCAATGCTCTCAAACAATGCGATGTGATTATTGAACTTCCGATGCGAGGAAAGAAGAATTCCCTTAATGTATCGGTAGCAGCTGGTATTGCCATGTATCACCTGTCAGCTACAATGGAGAAGCAGTGACCTGATCTAAGTAACAGTATGAATGTCTATGAAAGAAAAGAAGATTGCCGTGTTTGATATTGATGGGACCATTTTTCGAAAAAATCTGCATTTTGAACTTATTAATGAGTTAGCTTGGATGAACATCTTTCCGCATGAGGTTCGGAGGAAGTTGACTGAGGTATATACGAATTGGCTTGAGCACGAAGGAACATATGAGGACTACCGAAAGGCGCTCGTGGAGCTTTATGCAAAACATATCAAAGGGGTCTCCGAAGAACAGGTAAAAGAGGCGGCCAAGATTGTTATCCCATTTCAGGCCAAGCGTACCTATATTTTTGCTGAAGAACTTATTCAAAAGTTACGCTCGGAAGATTATCATTTCTTGGCTGTTTCTGGATCGCCACAGGAAATTGTAGAGGAGTACAATCGCCATTACCTTCATTTTGATCATGTTTTTGGAAGCGTCTACGAACGAGATAAGGATGGAATATATACTGGAAGGGCAGAGTTCGAGCCATCTCTTAACAAAGGGGAGGTAGTGAAACAGTATGTGTATGAACATGGGCTTACCCTCGAAAATTCTTATGGTGTCGGTGATACTGAATCAGATGGGGGATTCCTTAGGTTAGTGACCTATCCGATTGCGTTTAACCCAAATCAAAATCTCAAAGGGCTTGCAGAGAGAGAGGGTTGGCGTATGGTAGTAGAGAAAAAAGATGTTGTCTATGAGTTCGGCAGTACCACTCAGGCAGTAGTTTCGTAGGTTATTTAAACAAGATCAATATTATTTATGAATCTTAACTCAAAGTTGGATGATTTTCTCAAGTCAACCGTCTGGCTCTGGCTCCCGTTCTATGCTTTTTTTGCCCTCTTGAAGGAGTGGCGGGAGCATGTCAATAAAGAGTAAGGGGTGTGCACCGGTTGTCTGTAGCGTGGCGTTGGGGTTTTATGCTGTTCTTGTGGATGGGCGTTATTTTTCTTTTCTCCCATCAGCCAGGGAGTGGTAAAGACTGGGAGCCACCGCTATGGTATGTACTCGAGAGGAAATCAGCCCACGTGGTTGAATACGCTATTTTGATGGCTCTAGCTCTTCGGTGGTTTTCCTTCTTGTATCCGCAGGAGTCTTGGAAAAAAGTGAGCTTGGTAAGTTTTCTTTTTGCAGTTACCTATGGATTTTTTGATGAGATACACCAGTCGTTTATTTTTGGTCGTGGAGCAAGATTATCTGATGTTCTGATTGATGCTGGAGGAGCATTTTTGATTGGCCTTTTATATACTGCCTGGAAGAGGAGGTAAAAAGCGATATGAGTCTTTCCAATAATCTTTTGCAAAAGCTGAGAGAGTGGCGTGATCGTCAGGCTCGGATTGAAGGGGTCGAGGGGTACCGCGTTCTTCCCAATCAGACACTGGAGTTTATTGCTACAACACTGCCTCATTCCAAAGAGGAACTTTGCGATATCAAGGGGATTAAGGATGCAAAATTTCGTAAATACGGGAAGGAGATTCTCAAAATTGTAAGTGAAGAAGATAGAGAAATTCACACAGAAACAGGCCTCACTCATATCAATGAACCATCTTCTGAACAGAATACTCCCGGGTCTAGAGCATTAACGGTATCTCAGTTTTTGGATGGTCTCAATCTGGAACTCTCAGGGATGGCGGCCCGCATTCGGGGTGAAGTGACAAGTGTCGATGTCCGTGAGCGAGTAGTATACTTTAGTCTTAAGGATAAACAGGATGAGAGCGTTCTGAGCTGTCTTATATTTCGGTACCAGTATGATTTGAGTGGAGTATCAATTGAAGTGGGGATGGAAATTATCGTGGAAGGGGCACCTGATATCTATAAGCCATCAGGTCGTCTGAGTGTTCGAGCTGGTTCTATCGAGTATGCCGGTGAGGGAGCGCTGAAGCAGGCATATCTTAAACTCTACCAATTACTCACGGATGAAGGAGTATTTTCTCCAGAAAATAAGGAACCAATACCTACTTTTCCTCGGAGGATAGCCTTGATCACTTCGCAGGATGGCGCTGCTATTGGTGACTTCACTTCCAATCTTGTTCGAGCTGGCATAAAGGTAGATTTTTACCCAACTTTAGTTGAGGGAAAGAAAGCAGTTTTTGATATCATTCGCGCTTTAGAATATTTTAATCAAAAGCCGGATCAGTATGATGTGCTGGTACTCATCCGTGGTGGTGGCAGCTTGGAGAGTTTACAGGCATTCAATACAGAGTCACTGGTAAGAGCCGTTTATCATTCCAAGATACCTGTACTAGCTGGCATTGGCCATGAGCGAGACATTTCTTTGGCTGCTTTGGCAGCAGATAAGATGGTGTCAACTCCTACAGCAACAGCCAAAGAGTTATCGCGAGGTTATGATATGGCAAGAGAGAATCTGGAAAAGATCCAGGCTTGGCTACTGATGGTCTCGGGAAGAGTCATGCTTCAAGGGAGTGCACTTCTTGACGAACAAGAAAGACTGCTTCGAGGTAGTTTTGATGAAGTGTTTGAGCATTTTATGGATGCCAAGCAATCTTTTGAGCAGAAAGCATTATTTTTGCCAGAGTATATAAGGATGACTCGTACTTTACTGGCTCAACGGTCAGCTGCTCTCATAATGAAGCTGCAGGATGCCCTGAGTCATACCAATCTGTGGATAGAACATCAGACAAGACAATTAACTCAGTATGATCCCGTTCGGGTTTTACAACTTGGATACAGTCTTGTACGGAAGAATGGTCAGATAATCCGCCAATCTAGTGATCTTAGTGTGGGGGACAGAGTCCGTATACAACTTGGGAGAGGTGCGCTAGAATCAGAAGTAAAGCAAATTTATCCCGAGGGGGAACTATTATAGTTTTGTACTATGACAAAGGAAAAGGAAATGTCGCTTGGTGAATCCTTGAAGCAACTTGAGGCTATTACTGAATGGTTTGATCAGCAGGAGGCGATCGATGTCGAACGTGCCTTGGAAAAAGTGAAGGAGGGTGCAAAGCTTCTTCGCTCGAGTCGAGAGAAGTTAAAACAGGTAGAAAATGAATTTCAGGTTATTCGCCAGGAACTTGAACAGGAGTAGTTTTTTGCCTCTCTTGATCCAGTGGTATACTAAAAGAAACACAAATACTCAATGCATCGGTTTGTCGGAGATATTTCTATTGTTTTAGGTGGAGCAGCTGGCCAAGGGGTCCAGACTGTTGAGTCTTTGCTTGTACAAATTCTCAAGCGAGAGGGATATTTTGTTTTTGCTTGTAAAGAATACATGTCGCGTATACGTGGCGGCTCTAACTCCACTGAGATCAGAATTACCAATAAAAAACGAAGGGCGTTTGTAAAGAAGATTGATCTTCTCTTTGCTCTTGATAAAGAAGTGGTTCCTCATCTCAAGCATCGGATTACGAGTAAAACAGTGATTGTTGGAGAGAAATCAAAAGTGTGTGAAACGAATTGTAGTGTAGTGGATATTCCCTTTAGCCGCTTTGCCTCCGAACTTGGACATCCGATATATACCAGTACAGTTGCCGTTGGGGTGGTGCTCGGTCTGCTCCAGGCAGATGAGGAGACGTTCCACGCTTATTTGCGGACGCATTTCTCTCGCAAGGGCGATGAAGTAGTTGCAAAAAATATAGAAGCAGCCAAGAAGGGTTTTGCTCACGGGAGACACATCGCTTTTGTAGAGGGCATAGAGATTGCTTTACCTCGAAATAATCAGGGAAGTGACAAGGAGCTTCTGTTGGAGGGGATAGATGCAGTAGGGATGGGAACTTTGGCTGCTGGCTGCAATTACATCTCTTCATATCCTATGTCTCCAGGGACAGGACTCTTGACCTATCTCGCGCAGCATAGTAAGGAATTTGGTGTAGTTGTTGATCAGGCCGAAGATGAAATTGCTGCCGTAAATCAGGGAATTGGAGCCTGGTATGCGGGGGCACGAGCGATCGTTACTACTTCAGGAGGTGGTTTTTCGCTTATGACCGAAGGAGTGAGTCTCTCCGGTATGATCGAGACGCCAGTTGTTATCCATATTGGACAGCGACCAGGGCCAGCGACGGGACTTCCGACGAGGACCGAGCAAGCTGATCTGAATCTGGCTCTGTATGCGGGACATGGTGAATTTCCACGAGCTATTTTCGCACCCGGGTCTCCGGAGGAGGCATATTTGTGTATGCAGCAAGCTTTTGAGATGACTGATCGGTTTCAGGTGCCAGTGATGGTGCTTACGGACCAATATTTATTGGACAGTATCACTACTGTTGCATTACAAGAACTCGTGAGTGTACGTTGGAAAAATCATGTTGTCAAAACAACTCGTGATTATCAACGCTATGCCATGACCAAAGATGGAGTGTCTCCAAGAGGTATTCCGGGGTATGGTACTGGTTTAGTGGGAGTGGACAGTGATGAACACGATGCTGACGGCCACATTACCGAGAGTCATGTTGTTCGCCTAGAGCAGCATGAAAAACGCTTGAGAAAATTGGATGGTCTTCTTGAGGAAACACTTCCGCCAGTAGTAAGAGGTAATATTAAAAAAGCTAAGACCGTAGTAGTTACTTGGGGATCAAATCTTGGGCCAGCAGAAGAAGCTCTTGAGATTTTTGGTAATCCGGAGTTTGCCCAAGTGCATTTTTCCCAGGTCTATCCTTTGTCACCAGTTGGGAAAAAATTACTCGAAAAGAAGCAGATAGTAGTTGTTGAAAATAATGCCACTGGCCAATTTGCTCATCTCCTGGAGCGTGAGTATGGGGTAGAGGTTGGTAAAAGGATACTTCAGTACGATGGCAATCCCTTTGCTGTGGAGGATTTGGTGAATAGATTGAGAAAAATATAGCGTATGATCGACAAGAAATTGTATGATATGCCCCATAAGACGGATATAGCCTGGTGTCCAAGCTGTGGCAATTTTCCTATCCTCAATATTGTAAAAACCGCTCTTGCAGAACTCGATATTCCACCAACAGAAGCTGTTATTTGTTCGGGTATCGGTCAGGCTGCCAAGGCCCCTCACTATCTGCGAGTAAATTACTTTAATGGTCTTCATGGGAGGGCCTTACCTCCAGCAACGGCTATCAAAATCGCTAATCCAAAACTCACGGTTATTGCTGAGTCAGGTGATGGTGACACCTATGGGGAAGGAGGTAATCATTTTCTGCACACCATACGGAGAAACCCTGATATCACCAATATTGTTCATAACAACATGATTTACGGCCTCACTAAGGGACAGGCTTCACCAACGAGTGAAAGAGGTATGGTGACGCCAGTTCAGACAACTGGAGTAATTATAGAGCCCTTTAATCCAATAGCTGTTGCCCTTTCTTGTGGAGCCACTTTTGTGGCGAGAGCTTTTTCTGGTGACGTTGTCCAGGCAGTCAAAATTGTAAAAGAGGCTATACAGCATAAAGGATATGCTTTGGTAGATATTTTCCAGCCGTGTGTAGTATTTAATAAACAGAATACCTACCAGTGGTTTAAGCAGAATACCTACTACCTCAATGAAGAGCATGATCAATCTAATCGCTCGAAAGCTTTTGAAATTGCGTTTGACATGTCTAAATTGGCTCTAGGAGTTATTTATCAAGAAACTGGCCGAAAAACATATGAGCAATTGATTCGTGACACAGATGAGTCTCTTCATCAAATCCGTTCAGGAGTTTCCTTGAAGGACTTTTTTATGAGAAACTATAAATGATCAGGAGTTGGCGGCGGGGTGATGTTCTTGTGCTCTTCTATTTTAAATGGGTAGTTTTTATAAAAATAAAATGCATTTTTATGTGGCAGAAGTGGCGTGAGTATTCCTTATTTTTTTGCTTGACCTTTTTTGTTCCTTGTTTTTCTTTCCTGCACAAGTTGATGCCGCATGTAGCTTTGACGGAAATTTAACTTGGGGGGGAGGGAATTGCAGTGCCAATATGAGCGTAACTGCTGAAGACGGTCAATCCAGGTCAGCTAATAACACTAATCAGGGTTATACTGGCCGAATAACGTATGTTTGTAACGGAAGTGATTGGGCAAAAGTAAGTGAAACATGTACTCAGTCAAGCGGTCTTTCGGTTGCAGCTAACCTTAGTCCAAGTACGGTTTCTCCAGGAGGGACTTTTAGTGCGGAGTGGTCTATTAGTGGAGCTACGTCGTGTAGTCTTCATACTCAGATTTCTAAGAGCGGTGGTGAAGTTACTGATGACACTGTAAATTTTCCAACAACAAGTGGGAGAAGTAGTTATACTTTCAAGGCTGGTGAGGTAGCCGCTTTTTACACCCTTACCTGTTCTGGTGGGGGAGAAACAAAATCTGCTTCTGATTCAGTGCTTGTTACTCCAACGATTAATTCAGTTACAGTGAGTCCAACTACAATCTCAGCTGGTTCATCAGCTACAGTTACGGTAGTTTCTACGAATGCAGGTAGTTGCCATATTGCCAATACAGCCGTTGTTTTCCCTAGTCCTAATAGTTCGGTAAGCTTTTCTCCTACGCGATCTGGTTCTTATACAGTAATTTGTTCATTGCCTGGGGGTAGAGGAGGGACGGCTCAAAAAAGTTTTTCTATCACTGTTACTTCTGCTTCTCCTACCGCGCCAACGGCCACTATATCTGCCAACGGTACGGAGGGAAGAAACACGAGTGCCCCAGGGTCTCTTCCGGCAGCTGTTATCACAAGCAGCGGCAGTGCAACGGTCTCTTGGTCATCAACACAGGCCACAAGTTGTAAGTTGGGTGGAACAAACAAAGTAACTGGTTGGAATGCCGGGACAGTGGAGACTTCGGGGAGTAAATCTTTCGCAGCGAGTGATTTTACTACCGGTGCTGGTTACTATACATTTACCGTTCAGTGCACCAATGCTGCGGGAGAGTGGTCATCTACCATTGGGGTTGATGTAGTACTACAGGGTGGTACAGGGGGTGGTGATAATCCTCCTCCCGGTGGTGGGGGCTCGGCTCCGGGGGTGCCAACGGGTTTGGCGGCTACACCTGGGGACTGTAATACCGGGAAGATTGTACTAACCTGGAATGCGGTAACTGGGGCTACTTCATATCAACTACGTGATGGAACCACTCAGATTTACAATAGTTCAGCACGGACTTTCACACATACCAATCTTGCAGCTGGATCGACTCATAATTATACGGTCAGAGCAAGGAATAACAGTGGCGACTCGGCATTTTCTTCACCGGCAGTAGTGGCCACTGCTCCTATGACGGTTTGTTCACCTGTAATTAATGCTTTTTCTACGGACAAGGCGACGTTAGCTACTCCTGGACCAGTTACTTTGAGTTGGCAAACTACTCGAACAGCGAGTTGTACTGCTTCAGGCGACTGGAGCGGCTCGGTAACTCCACTGACAGGTTCGCGAGTAGTCACTGTCAATAGTACGAGTACTTACTACCTGGTCTGTATGGATACCAATGGTAATACCACTGAAGAAAAGTCAGTTACTGTGACCGTGGGTAACTCCTCTTGTACTCCAAATAATTCCTGTGCAGCGAGTCGCTGTACGTTTGAACAGTGCTCTGACGGCTGTGGGGGATTTATTGGTGGGACACAGGACTGTGATGACTCACTCTGTATCCCAGATAATAGTTGTATCCTCACCACCCCAGTTGGTTCCTACTGTACTAATAATTGTGGCCAACAGGTTCCCGGAGGAATGAGTACGGGCGGTGGTGATAATCCAAATCAATGTACGCCAACTATTAGCTGTAACCCCGCTGAAACGTGTACGGGAGCTACCTGCTGGAATGGCTGTGCCAATATTGCTGGTACTAAAGATTGTAGTACTACTCCCATTATTGTTTCCACCTCCCCCGTCCTCTTCCAGAATCCACTCAAATTCAATAATCCTCACGATCTCCTTACTACGCTCCTTACCTTCTTCCAGGGGATTATAGTAATACTCTCCCTCATCATGATTATCATCGGAGCCTTCCTCTACATTACCTCAGCTGGAGATGAAGGAAGAATGACTCAAGGAAAAAAAGCTATCTTAGCCGCCCTCATAGGTCTCGCCTTAGGTATCGCTGCCCCTGCCTTCCTCAGAGAGATAGCTTCTATCCTCGGTTGGGGTACCCCCAATCTCCCCAGTGGAGTAGGCACTTCCCTCACTCTCATTCAGATAGCGACCAATGTCCTCAACTTTCTTCTGACGATCATTGGTATCCTCGCTATCATCATGCTCGTGATTGGAGGCATTATGTACCTTACCGCAGCTGGAAATGAAGATACTCTTGATAAAGGCAAAAGAATCGTAAAATACTCTCTCATTGGCATTACGATTGCCTTAGCTTCTCTTGTTCTCGTAAAGGCGGTAGCGGGGCTGCTATCGTAGGAAGGGGAACAACAAAAAACCACCCAAATAGGATGGTTTTTTAATCTAAGTTTGAGGAGAGATCTACTTTGTCTCAGGTAAGACGTGAACAAACATTCTTTTAGCAAGTTTTCCGGTGAAGGCCTTTACTTTGCGTTCTTCAAACTTCACCACGCCGTCAATGAGTGAAAAGAGAGTATCATCGGCGCCGCGCTCTACGTTTTTTCCAGCATGAAACTTGGTACCACGCTGTCTGACAATGATGTTGCCTTCGTCGGCTCGCTGTCCACCAAAAATCTTTACTCCAAGACGCTTGGAAATTGAATCGCGGCCAAGACTGGTTGATCCACCGGCTTTTCTGGTTGCCATACAAGTAGAGTTCTAGTACACTAAGGGGTCAAATAATATGCTTTGAGGAGTATAACATATCCGTGTTAACTGTCAACAGTCCTATGCAAAGAATGGGGGAATATAGGGATAGTCTAATAAATTGGCTTAAACAAAGCAAAAATAAGCTTCTTTTGGGATCAAGTTATCTTGTAATTGGAGTTCTTTGTTTTGAGGCGGGATGGCTTCAAAAAAGCCTTGTTGCGAGCGAGTCTTTTGAATTTACTATAGAGACAAAAACTCTTCAAATAGCTCCTCAGGTTGAAGAAATTCAATTGGCAGTTCCCCCTAAGACTACTGATCAGGTATGTCGATTTATTGGCAGTAAGAAATCAAATAAGTATCATCACCCGCAGTCTCGTTGTGCTAAACAAATTAAGCAGGAGAATCAGATTTGTTTTTCTTCTGTAGAAGCAGCACAAGCTCGGCATTATGTGCCCGGATGTTTGGAATTGTAGTGAGAGTAGTATGAATGTGGCATAATGGGGCTATGTCACATCAATATCAAAAGCAATATCAGGAACTGTTTAATCGAAATAAAGTAAGATTCCTTTCAGGCCTCTCCTTTGGTATTGGTTTTCTTGATGCCCTTCTTCTCTATATTCTATCTTCGTATTTTATTCAGGTGGCTGGCGAAGAAAATATCGGCTGGTTTTACTTTTTTGCTTTTGCTCTGGTGCTCTGGTGGCTTATTCGACTACAGCCCTTGGTCCGTCGTTTTGGATCAGCGCGGCTTCTCCTTTTTCTTTTAACTAATCTCATTGCCTTGAGTGTTATTCTCAGTCTCGATGGGCCTTCTTGGTTTGGAGCTGGACTCCTTCTGTTTTTCATAGTGTGCAGCAATCTTGTTTGGTCAGTGATGGACGTGTTGGTTGAAGACTTTTCTGCCGACCATGTTTCTGGGAGGGTGCGGGGATTTTATCTTACCGTATTAAACCTTGGTCTCTTGATGGCGCCTTGGCTTTCGACAAAAGTTCTGAGTCAATTTGGATACTCTGGTGTTTTCTCTCTCCTTACTTTTGGCTATACTCTCGTGTTTCTTGCTGCTCTCCTTGGTCTGAGATCGCACAAAACAAAACCACTTGTTCGTATTTCTTTTTCTACAACTCTAATTAAGGCCTGGAAAAACCGAAATATTCGCATTATTTATCTCTTGTCGTGGATGCTCGAGTTTTTTTATGCCATTATGATTGTTTACGCACCAATCCTCCTTATAGAGCAACAGCTTGATTGGCAAGATATTGGAGTAGTGTTTACTATTATGCTCCTGCCTTTCGTATTGATACAGTATCCACTTGGGATTTTGGCAGACAAAAAATATGGTGAACGCGAGCTTCTTTTTCTCTCCCTTGTCATTATGGGGATAGCCACCTTGTTTTTTGCTATGAGCCATCACCTTTCTCTAGTTGAGTGGGGAGCCATTCTGTTTCTTACTCGTGTAGGTGCCGCGGCTCTTGAGGTCCTTCGAGACTCATTTTTTTACAAGCAAATTGGCCCTCAAGATACAGATATGGTGGCATTTTTCCGTACGGCAAGACCAGTGGCGAATATTGTTGGGGCTGGTATGGCGGTGCTTTTTCTCGCTTATTGGGATACTGCCGCCCTCTTTCTTCTGGTAGGGGGGCTTTCCCTTCTTTTTGCTGGCAGCAGCCTTTTTCTCAAAGATACTCAGCCTACAGCTTAGCCTTTATTTTGGCTGTTTTGCGAGGGATGGTATGATAAAAAAGGGGAAATTCTCCCATTTTACTCTATGGTTTACGCCGTTCGGTTAGAGCAGTTTGAAGGACCGCTCGAAATTTTGTTGTCACTTATTGAAAAAGAGAAACTGGATATTACCCGGGTCTCTTTGGCACAGGTGGCTGATCAATACCTAGAGTATCTCGAACGAGAACAAGATTTGCCCCTGGAGTCGCTTTCACGCTTCCTTTCCATTGCAGCAAGATTGATTTTGCTCAAATCACGGGCATTGCTGCCACTGCTTGTCTTTACTGATGATGAAGAAGAATCCATAGTGGATCTTGAGTGGCAGTTGCGAGAGTATAAACGTTATCGTGAGGCTGGGCTACACTTGGGTCAGCTCCTCACAAGGAAACGTTATTCCTATGTTCGAGATCGATCAGTTCAGATGGAGACAGGTATGTTTTTCCCGCCAGCACACCTAGGGGTAATAGATTTGCGCCAGGCTTTTGAGGCGGTTCTTGGAGAAATACCAATATTTGAAAAGCTTGAAGAGGTTGAATTACAGCAAATTGTCCGACTAGAAGAGAAGATGGCTTTTTTTCGGGAAACGCTAACAGAAAGAATGGAGACTTCTTTTCGTGCAATGACTCAAAAAGTGGAGAGTCGCGTAGAGCTTATTGTTTCATTTCTTGCCTTGTTGCAATTAATAAAAGAGAAGTTTATTGTTGTTGAACAACGAGAACGTTTTGGTGATATTGCTATTCGTCATCGTTCCGAAGTTGTCTGATTTATCATTATGTCCATCTCCTCTCAGCAAGTAGCACAGCTTGAAGCGCTCCTCTATGTGAGCGGTGAAGCCTTAGAAAAAAAGAAGATTGAAGAACTTCTTGATGTGAGCGCAGAGGAGCTTGCTTCCGTTATAGCAGTGCTTCATGAGCGGTATCAGGACAGCCATTCTGGTCTTATGCTTATTGAACATGGTAGTGTCCTTGAAATTGCTACCAAGCCAGATCATGCTACTGTAATTGAGAAATTTACTAAAAGTTTTTTGCAGGAAAATCTCTCTAAGGCAGCCCTTGAAGTATTGGCTATTATTGCCTACCGAGGGCCGATTACTCGGGCTGCTATTGAATCAATTCGAGGGGTGAATTGCAGTTTTACTTTACGTAATCTTTTGATTCGGGGACTGATCACTCGGGAAGAGAATCCAGAAGATAACCGAGAGTATGTCTATACAGCTTCACTGTCTTTACTTGAAAAACTTGGTATTGCCTCCCAAAATGAGCTACCTGATTTTTCAACACTTTCTCAGGACGTGAGATTGCAAGAGTCGAAGTCGGTGGAGGATACAGCAAGTCAAAATACTACTCAAACTGTTTCATGATGATACGATTTCTTTTTTTGTTACTCATGATAGGTGTTACTTGGGGGGCGTGGATTTTAAAGGAACGTCCGCAGTTTCTTTTGGATATTGCTCTTGGTGAATGGGGAATACTCAGTAAATGGGTTGCTCCTCCTGCACCGTCCGCAGTACCAGAAGCTCCTTTTGCGTCTATTCCTTTTATTGCTGAGAATCGGGGAGCCTCGGCAGTTTTTCAGCCACATCTGCGAGATTTTGCACCCCGTCTTTCGGTGCCAACAGCTCATGCCGCTATTCTGCTTGATGCCGAGACAGGAAAGGAACTCTATGCTCGAAATGCTCACGACCGACGTCAGGTAGCCTCTCTTACCAAACTTTTTACCGCGCTCATTGTAGCAGAACAAATTAAAGATTTGGAGACACTTGTGACTATTGATGAAGAAGCAGTTTATGCTGATGGTACGCGAGTGGGTTGTCCCCGATCTGGCTTTTGTAATGGAGTAAGACTTCAAGTGGGTGAACAGATAACAGTTCGTAACCTTCTTAAGGCGGCTCTTATGAATAGTGCGAATGACGCCGCCACAGCGCTAGGAAAACATCTCGGAGGATCAGTATCGGGTTTTGCTGTCATAATGAACAAGCGAGCAGTTGAACTTGGTCTTACTGATTCTCATTTTTGCACCCCGTCAGGATTGGAGATAGATGGCCAAGAGTCTGAATGTTATTCTAGTGCTACTGATATGGCTAAAGTGGCTGCTGCTAGTTTGAAACACCCTATTTTGTGGGATATTATGCAGTTGAAAGAGACCATTATTACCTCCCATGATGGTTCCCGAGAGCATGAGCTTTTTAACACTAATCAACTTTTAGGTTCGATGCCCAACCTCCTTGGGACAAAAACTGGATTTACCCCTATGGCTGGGTATTCACTGCTAGCGGTTGCTAATCATCCTGATGGAAATCATCCAGTAGTTGCGGTAGTGCTCAATGATCCATATCGTTGGGAGAGTATCCAATCTATGTTTTCTTGGAGTTTTCAGGCTTATGATTGGATATGATGATGTCTCTTGTTTGCTACTTTAGTTTTAGTGTATAGAAATACTTCTATGGATTCTCTTGCTCTAGCTCAGTTTCAGAATTTACCAGTCGTGATGAATGTCGTTAAGGTGCTCATGACAGGGCTTCTTTCATTTATTCTTGCTTTTCTTCTGACCCCTCTCTGGACCCATATCTTGTATAAGTACAAAATTGGTATTCGAATTAAAGAGAATGGGGTGAGTGGTGACAAACTTACTTTTGTTTCAAAGCTTCACGCCTGGAAGGCTGGTACTCCAACAATGGGAGGCCTTATTGTGTGGGCTACGGTTCTTATTTTAGCTCTGGCATCAGAGTGGATATTCCCTTGGGTGGCTCAACTTTTGGATATAAATTTCATTGCTAGACTTGATTTCCTGAAGCGTTCACAGACTTGGCTACCGCTTTTCACCTTAGTTATGGCTGGTCTTCTGGGACTTTTGGATGATTACATGAGTGTGCGAGGTAAGGGGACAAATAAAGGCGGGGGAATGCGGTTCCTATTTCGATTTTGGTGGTTGTTTGCCATTGCTGGATTAGGCGCCTGGTGGTTTTATTCCAAGCTTGGCTGGGATACTCTGCATCTCCCTGCAATTGGTGACTTTACTATTGGTTGGTGGTATATCCCACTCTTCTTATTTGTGATTCTTTTTACGGCTATTTCTTCCAATGAAACTGACGGTCTGGATGGTCTCAATGGCGGAGTACTGCTTATGGCCTTTAGTTCTTTTGCTCTTCTTGCTTTTATGCATAACAAGGTTGATTTGGCGAGTTTCTGTGCGGCGGTAGCCGGAGCACTTATGGCTTTCCTTTGGTTTAATGTGTATCCAGCTCGTTTCTTTATGGGTGATACGGGCGCTATTTCACTTGGAACTACTCTTGGGGTAGTGGCAATGCTGACAAATTCTGCTCTCGTTCTTTTTATTATCGTCTTTGTGTATCTTCTGGAGTCAGGTAGTGTTGCTCTACAGCTTTTTTCGAAGCGTTTTTTGGGAAGAAAGATATTCTTGGCGGCGCCACTCCATCATCACTTTGAAGCTAGGGGTTGGCCAGAACCAAAAGTGGTTATGCGGGCTTGGATTTTTACCGCACTGACAGCTTTACTTGGAGTTATTGTGGGGATTGTTGGTATGGGACAATGAAATAAATAACAATTGTATATTATGGCGTTGCGCGAGTTAGCTACCCTAGATGTTTCAGGGAAAAAAGTATTAGTGAGAGTTGATTTCAACGTTGAATTGAAGGATGTTGCTCATGTTCAGGAGGGCTACAAACTTGAGGTGGCGAAAAAAACAATTGATACCCTGTTCAAACTTGGAGCGAAACAAGTAGCTCTCCTTACTCATTTTGGAAGACCAAAGGGTGATCGTGACCCTGCTCATTCAACGCAACAGATTGTTTCAGAGGTCGCTCGTGTCCTGGATCGCGAGGTTGTTTTTGTTCCCGATTGTATTGGTGATGAGGTCTCAAAAGCACTCGTTGTGGTACCAAGTAATGCAGTGCTCCTTTTAGAAAATGTACGTTTTTATTCTGAAGAAGAGGCTAATGATGAATTATTTGCTCAAGCATTGGCTAAACCATTTGATGTTTATGTCAATGAGGCTTTTGGGGTATGCCATCGAGCCCATGCCTCAGTAGTGCGTCTCCCAGGACTTCTTCCGAGCGCAGCAGGCCTTCATCTTATGGAGGAGCTGACTCGATTGGATGCTATTAAAGAATCTCCTGCTCGACCAGCAGTGGCTATTATTGGAGGGGCAAAGATTGAGACAAAGCTTCCTTTGATCCAGGCTTTTGCAGAAAGTTATGATTGTGTTTTAGTAGGTGGAAAAATTGCTAATGAAGCCTTGGATCAGAACCTTTCGTTTAATGATAAGGTTCTTTTGCCAAAAGATTTTGACTCACCAAATCGTTTTGATATAGGACCGACGACAGCGGCTTATTACGCTCAGATAATTAAAAAGGCCAAAACTATTGTTTGGAATGGTCCAATGGGAAAGTTTGAGGAAAAACCTTATGATATTGGTACGAAGCTTGTTTTGGAGGCTATTCTTGAAAGTGAGGCAAATGTAGTGATTGGTGGAGGTGAGTCATTAGCGATTCTTGAAGAGGTTGGTGTGTTCCATAAAATTGGCTTTGTTTCGAGTGGTGGTGGGGCTATGCTGGAGTATCTTTCAGGGCATGCTTTACCAGGGTTGGAAGCGCTCCGCATGACACAATAATTTTATCCTTTTTACGTTTGATGTATGTCAAAGATTCAGATGGTGCAAGCTCGTGAAATTCTTGACTCTCGTGGAAACCCAACCGTGGAAGCTTTCGTCTCTCTTGAAGATGGCACAAAAGCGAGTGCTTCGGTACCATCTGGGGCTTCAACTGGCACCCATGAGGCTTGGGAACTTCGAGATGGAGATTTGGGCCGTTACCGTGGTCAAGGGGTGTTACGGGCGGTGAACTATATTAATACAGAGATAGCTGAGCGCGTAAAAGGAATGGAGGCCGCGGAACAATTTTTGATTGATACTGCCATGAAAGAACTTGATGGCACTGAAAATAAATCTCGTTTAGGAGCGAATGCTATTCTAGGGGTTTCCCTAGCGGTGTGCCGGGCTGCAGCTCACAGCGCTAAAATTCCTCTCTACCAACATATTGCTATGCTTACAGAGAGAGAGCTAAAGAGCTTATCTTTACCGATGCCCATGTTTAATATTGTGAACGGTGGGAAGCATAGTAATTCTGGATTATCTGTCCAAGAATTTAAAGTGGTTCCAATGGGGGTTGTTGGGTATCGTGAGCAACTTCGAGCAGGTAGCGAGATTTTTCATGCGTTGGCTGACATTCTTGATGAGGCGGGATTTCAGACGAGCGTTGGTGATGAGGGTGGTTTTGCTCCACGACTAGAAAGTCATGAGCGTCAACTGGAGATGATTAGTCAAGCTATTGAAAAAGCAGGCTATACACGTGGGAAGGAGATATTTCTCGATCTCGATGTTGCTGCTCAATCATTTTACGACAAAGAAAAGGAGAGTTATGTTCTTCTGCCAGAAGGGGTGGTTTTGTCTCGAGATAATCTTATCAATCTCTACCGTGAATGGATCGACCGTTTTGATATTATCTCACTTGAAGATGGTCTTCATGAGGAGGACTGGTCCGGTTGGGCGGTTATGAAAGAAAAACTTTTAGCTCAGCCAACCAAACTGGGTAGCGAAGTGATGCTGGTAGGTGATGATCTTTTAGTGACTAATTCTCAGCGGCTCGCACGGGCTATTGAAGCGGATGCTTGCAATGCGGTTCTTATCAAAGTTAACCAAATTGGTACTGTTACAGAGACTCTCGAATGCATGAAGTTGGCTGAAGAGCATGGGTTTCGTCGAGTTATTTCTCATCGGTCAGGAGAAACAACCGATGATTTTATAGCCGACCTTGCTGTTGGTGCTGGTGCTGAATATATTAAAACAGGATCCCTTGCCCGCGGAGAACGTCTTGTAAAATATAATCGATTGCTTGTTATTGATGAGGAACTTAAATCCTTGTAGGATACAAAGAGGGTTTTAAAAGTCAAAACAAACATTGATGTATGCGAAGAGTGACTTGTGTTGGCTCGGCTTCGAAAGATATTTTTTTTCCTACTGCCGAAGGAGTGATTTTTAACACCCCAGAAGATCTTACTTCACAAGTCAAAGTGGCTTTTGAGTTGGGTGGAAAGTTTCGAGTAGATGATCGATATGAGGGAGTTGGCGGCGTAGCTGCCAACGTAGCGGTTGGCCTTGCCCGGTTGGGTATTGAATCACACTGTTATAGCCACCTCGGAGCAGATGATATCGGAAGGGGGATAAAAAAACTCCTTGAACAAGAGGGGGTAGGGACGGATCTCCTTGAGCTCGATCAGCATGTTCAATCAGATCTCTCAGCTATTGTGGTTATTACCCAGACGGGTGATAGGATTATATTTCACAATCGTGATGCTAATGAGAAACTTCAGATTGAACCTGAAAAATTGACTCATACTGACTGGCTCTATATTAGTTCGCTCAATGGTGATTGGCGAAAAAATTTGGCCAAACTTAGGAAAGTTGCTCAGGAGCGTGGTTTGCGAATGGCGTGTAACCCCGGTCAACATAATATCAAGGATGATCCTGCATTAATTTGGGATTGGCTTAGCGAGGTACATGCTTTGTTTTTAAATAAAGATGAGGCTATTGAAATTTTGCTTGCTAATCAAGTCGAAACGCAATCAGAAAAACTTCAGGATGAGCGGCATTTGCTCGAACTGTTGCGCCAACAAGGACCAGAAGTAGTCGTAATCACCGACGGTAAACGGGGAGCTTGGGCTGCTGATTACAAGTCAATTTGGCACGCAGAGAGCTTTGAGCCGAATGGGCTTGTTGACACCACTGGTGGTGGAGATGCCTTTGGGTCAGGCTTTTTTGCTGCATATCTCAAGGGATTTCCTTTGGAAACGTGTATTCAGTACGGGATATGCAACGCTGGTAATGTGGTGGGGTATTATGGCGCAACCCCTGGATTATTGGATGAGCAACGGATGCTCCAGTTTATTGATAAAGTTAAACGAACGAAACTCATTTAGTGGTATACTGAAAGTACGTACAAAAAGTATGGGTTTTTTCTCTCGTTTTGGATGGGGTCAGCGTGAAAATCTTTTTCTCGCACTCGATATTGGTACCGAGGTGGTCAAAGCCCTCGTTTTTCGGGTTGATTCTGAAACTCGTACAGGTCAGGTTATCGGTGTTGGAAGAGCCCCACAACGTGTAGGCAATATGCAAAGTGGTGCCGTCTCGGATATTAATGGTGTTATTCTCTCATCGCGAGAAGCTATAGAGCTTGCCAAAGAGCATGCTCAGGTGAAACATGTTGAAAAAAGTATCATTGGTGTTGCTGGAGAACTTGTGAAAGGAACTACTACAACTGTGCATTATGAGCGAGTAAATCCCGAAGTTAAGATCGGTATTCCCGAATTAAAAATGATCATCGGTAAGGTGCAAGAAAAAGCCTATGAGCGTATCAAAAAACAACTTGCCTGGGAAACTGATCAACAAGATATAGAGGTGAAGCTCATTAATGCGGCGTTGGTGGATGTACGGATTGATGGTTATCACGTAGTGAACCCATTTAACTTTCAAGGGAAAGATGTATCGATGAGTGTTTTTAATGCTTATGCACCGATGGTTCATCTTGGAGCACTACAGACAATAGCTGATGAACTTGATCTCGACCTGCTTTCTATTGTAGCGGAGCCATTTGCGGTGGCGCGATCGGTAGAGGTGGAAGACATGCTTGATTTCAGTGCTATCTTTATCGATATTGGCGGCGGAACAACTGATATTGCTGTAGTGCGGAACGGGGGATTGGAGGGAACGAAAATGTTTGCTCTTGGAGGAAGAGCTTTTACAAAACGCATTGCTCAGGAATTTTCAATCAAGTATGAACAAGCGGAGCAGATGAAGCTTGACTATTCATCACGTCGTCTCAAGCCAGAGGATACTGATCGGATCAAGGCTCTTTTTACCGATGACTGTCGCGTGTGGCTCGGTGGGGTAGAACTTTCCCTGGTTGAATTTGCAGAAACAGATCTCTTGCCATCAAAAATCTATCTCTGTGGTGGTGGGTCGGCCCTTCCTGAAATCAAACAAGCTCTCCTTTCCCAAGATTGGTTTAAACACCTCCCTTTTGCCCGACCACCGGAAGTTTCTTTTCTTCAGCCAAAAGATATTCGTCGGGTAGAAGACCTTACCGGTCAACTAGTTACCCCGCAGGATGTTACTCCGCTTGGATTAGCTCACCTAGCTCTTATTGAGGCGCTCGAAGAAGAGAAAATGCTGGCGGGGATTCTTCAGGATAGTATGCACTCGCTTGAACGAAGATAGTCCGATATCATAAACATATGCGTGAAACGCACTATATAGATATTGATGAGGAAATAATTACCGCGGTAAGTCGCCTGCGACATTCGAACCAGGTGGAGAACGTTTTTGTTTTCCCTAAGCGAGCCCTGATTCTCCAAAGCATTGTAAATCTACGTCTTTTGGAAAGAGAGGCTCAAAAACTTGGAAAAAAAATCATTATTACTACTCAGGATGAGGCTGGGAAAAAGCTAGCCGAGCGAGCGGGATTAATGGTTGAGGCTTACAGTGAAAGAGTCCCTCTCGAGCACATTATTCCTCAGCAGAAAATTACGAGTGAGCCAATACCTGTAAACGGAGCTGCTAAATCATCCCTAATGAGTCCTGCTTCGATTCCTGTTACGAGCGAGACATTAGGGAGTTCCGATTTCTATGCCCCTCCTCAGGTTATTTCACCATCAGATCAAGGAATGCCACTCACCCAGGAATCAGCTTCCATTCGTCAGACAATGCCATTACCTCGACCTATTCGAGTTCGCAATTCTAATCCCTCCACTCTTACGAGCCTCAACTCTATGCGAAGCGACGGGGTAGTAGCGCGACCACCAATCAATCCAGTAACACGGCAGGCGCCAACATCTCCGGTGACTCGTCCAATCCCGATGGTTCAAGAGGAAAAAAGTCACGCTGCACCACTTCAGACACCAGTATCAATTCGCCAGGGACGCCTAGAAAGATTCATGGGGGGCAATAATCAATCAATAGCAAAGAGTGTACCTCCAACCAAGGAACGAGAAGTATCTACGGAAAGATATTCTTCATCAAGTAAACGAGGTGGCGACAGCACCTCATTTCGTTGGGCAATTCCTTTCGGGATAATGCTTTTTATTGGAGGTATCGGTTTCTTGGGCTGGTATGTTTTCTTTCCAAAAGTTGTTATTACGCTTACCCCTCAATCTGCTGAACAGGTCGTAAAATTACAAATATCGGCTGCTGCTGGATCTGGTGACGCTGCTACCGTTGCTGCTCGGGTGATAAGTTTTGAAAAAACGTTTCAGACAAAGGATTCGGCAACGGGCACAGCTGCTGCTGGTGATGCGAGTAAGGCTCGGGGGAGTATCCGTATTTATAATGATTTTAGTAGTGATAGCCAACCCTTGGTAGCAACAACGCGATTTGAAACTGCTGATGGAAAAATATTTCGTCTGGTCCAAAGTGTTGTGGTCCCTGGGGTAAAGGAGAAGGATGGGAAGCGTGAACGAGGAGTAGTAGAGGCGGTTGTGGTAGCTGATCAGGCTGGGTCTCAGTATAATGTTTCTCCAACCAAATTTACTATCCCTGGATTTAAAGGAGGGTCAAAGTATGAAAAATTTAGCGCTGAATCAGTTCAAAAATTTAATGGAGGGAGTGATGGCGGGGTCGGTGGAGGTACGACGCAAAAACTGGTTTCAAATGACGACAAAGAGCGAGCGGCTAAAAAAACAATCGATGAATCTCGCTCACATGTTCTTGAAGAGGTGAGAAAGCAGCTTGGAGAGGAAGAAGAGCTTCTTGAAGATTCTCTTTTGATTGAGAAGATTTCTGATACCGTTACACCGACGGTAGGGAGTGCGGCGGCAGAATTTACTTACGAAGGACGTTATTTAGTTAAGGTTTTTGTTATCAATGAAACCGAAGTGAAAAAAAGAATTGAGGCAGAAAGAGTGAATGCCTCCGGGGTAAGTCTCTCTCCGAAAGCATATACTAAAAAATACACGGCACTCCTTCCAAAGTATGAAACCAGCCAGGTGGATATGACCGTGGAGAGTACCATTCTCTTTGAAGCACCCATTGATATAGCAATGGTTCGTCAAAATCTCTTGGGTAGGAATGAGGCTGGAATCAAAGAATTTCTAGGATCTCACCCAGAAATTGAGCGGCTTCAGGTAGAGTTTAAACCGCAACTTCTCGTCTCCACTATCCCCGAAGATGCAGATCGGGTTGAGGTGGAGCTACTTACAGCTCAGTAGTACTGAGAATAGCTGATTGATAAAAATATGATTTTTTGGTAAGCTGTCTTCGCTTCGGATTTTCTCTATTAAAGAATTCTTATGGCTAGTGAACCATCACAAGAAGAGCTCGATAGACGCCAGAGCCGAAGGAGAATTGAGAGTGACCTGTTTGCTCTTGAAGCTGAAAGTTCTGGTATGGTTCGTCGTCGTGATGATCAGATAGTCTTACTACAAAATTTGCGTCAAAAAGAACGTTTGGCTCAGGCTCAAGTTACTGAGGCTGAAACTGAACTTGAGAGATTTGAAGCAAGAATTCTTGAGAAGCAGGGGGAAATCGACCGTCTAAAGAAGAAACTTCGTCTTTTATGACTCAGGATACCTATCTTCGTATAGTAAAGCAGGTATTAGCAACCGATTCGAGTGTTCGGGTCTATGATTCTCATCAATCAAAACTCAATTCTTTAGCGAGGCGCGTTGCTCGGGGGGAGTGCTCTCCAAAAGATACTATTGCTGATATCGAGAGTATTTTTCATCCTTGGATAAGCCGATCGCTTAAAGAGAGTCTTGAAAGAGCTCTTCGTTAATCTATACCACTACCAGTTATGCTGACATCACAAGAATTACGAGAGAAATACCTGGCTTTTTTTAAAGAACGTAGCCACGCGGTTATTCCCTCTGCTCCACTCGTGCCAGAAAATGATCCCTCGGTACTGTTTAACACCGCTGGAATGCAGCCACTTGTTCCCTATCTCCTCGGGAAGCCACACCCAATGGGAAAGCGCATCGTAGACGTTCAAAAATGTGTCCGTACAGGAGATATTGATGATGTGGGTGATGATACCCATCTTACTTTTTTTGAAATGCTTGGTAATTGGTCTCTTGGAGATTATTTTAAACAGGATTCAATAGAATGGTCTTGGGAGTTTTTGACAAGCAAAGAGTGGCTTGGCCTTGATCCAAAAATGCTCTCAGTAACTGTTTTTGAGGGGGATGCTAATGCTCCGCGAGATGAAGAATCTGCATCGATTTGGAAATCACTGGGAGTCCCAGAAAATCGCATCGCTTATCTTCCTGCTGAAGATAACTGGTGGGCAGCTGGACCAACTGGTCCTTGTGGTCCAGATACAGAAATATTTTATTGGGTTGGAGCAGGAGAACCTCAGGGTAATAAAGGATCCCATTCCAGGGAGTGGATGGAGATTTGGAATAATGTTTTCATGCAATATAACCGTATTGATGAGAAGACTCTCGAAAAGCTTCCTGCCCCCTGTGTCGATACGGGTATGGGACTTGAGCGCACGATTGTGACTTTGAATGGACTGAAACATGTCTATGAAACAGATGCTTTTTCTGATGCTTTGCGGAATATCAGAGAGAAGGTAGGAGAGGGAAGCTATCAGGAGCGTTCAGCTCGTATTATCGTCGATCATCTCAGAGCAGCTACGCATATGATTGCTGATGGGGTGGTGCCAAAAAATGTTGACCAAGGGTATATTCTTCGTCGTCTCATCCGTCGGGCTATTCGAGAGTTCTACAAAATGGGTTATGAAAAACCAGTTGTTGCTGATATCGCCGAACTCTTTATTGCTAAGTTTGAAACAGTGTATACAACAGTAAAAGAACGTAAAGCAACCATTCTAGAGGAGCTTATTCGTGAGGAGACCAAATTTAGGAATACTCTTGCCAAGGGTCTAAAAGAATTTGAACAACGTATCAAAGCAGAAGACTTTTCCGGTAAAGATGCCTTTGATCTTTTTTCTACGTACGGTTTTCCATTAGAAATGACCCAAGAACTCGCGCGAGAAAAGAATATTTCTATTGACCCATCCTCCTTTCGGGAAGAATTCAAAAAACATCAAGACCTTTCCCGAACTGCAGCTGCTGGAAAATTTAAGGGCGGATTAGGCGGGGATAGTCCTAAAATTACTGCTTTTCATACAGCAACCCATCTCATGCTCGCAGCGCTCAGGAAAGAGCTCGGAACTCATATCCATCAGGCTGGATCAAATATTACCGAAGAGCGCACTCGTTTTGATTTTACTCATCCAGAAAAGGTATCCCGGGAAGTATTGGATCGAGTGGAAAACTATGTCAATGAGGCTATTACGGCTGGGGCAGAAGTTACTATTACGGTCATGCCCAAAGAAGAGGCCAAGGCTCAGGGGGTAGAGGGAAGTTTTTGGGAAAAATACCCAGATAAAGTCAATGTGTATCAGGTAAAGAGTCGTGATACGATCTATTCACAAGAGCTTTGTGGTGGTCCTCATGTTGCCAACACCCAAGAGATAGGACATTTTGGTCGGTTTCGAATCATCAAAGAAGAGGCTTCTTCAGCTGGTGTGCGTCGTGTCAAAGGTATATTTGAGTAAAATATTTTCCCATAAAATAATGCAGCCCGCTGATATTCTTGTTGGAATAAGCGGGCTGTTTTCATGATGACTTGGTGCGAGAGTAACTTGCTGGAGCTACTCGTGCTAGCCTGCCTTGCGCAGTGCTGTAGCAGGTACCCGAGCTTGAGTGCCCTTTACTCTCCCGCGGATGAGGACCCTCTCATCCGTCTCAATGGTTGATGGTTGTCCTGGCGTGAGATGGAGTGGTGACTCGACGATCGTATCGCGCGGGTCTTCTACTACTACCCAGGGAGGCGGACCTAGATGCTGCTCAAGTTGAGCATGTGTTTGAGCCTCGATCCCTAACACAAGGGTAACGAGCTCGCCGTTATCGAAGATGCTCTCCATGGAAGTCGGTTGGGTTGATACAGGAACTGGAGCAATCCCTTCTTGTAGCGACTCGAATCCAGCTGTCACTCTATCCATGAGCGCCTGGGTTTCGTGAAACTCCAAGTTTGTAGTTAGCATATATGCTTCCTCTGGATATTTTGTGTACTTCCCCGGGTAAGGGGACACAAGATTCAAACCAAGCTCCACGGGCGCATCCAGACTTGTTGTTAAAGTCCTAAACGCCCGAGTGTACTCCGAAAGTATACTTGAGTCAAGAGCGCTGGTCAAAGGCTTATACAAGCCAAAAGTTGACAAAATAACGGGAGTGCGCTAGAGTAGTCAGGTATCAAAAACTATCTATGATTGCTATTATCCAAACCGGTGGCAAGCAGTACCAGGTGACTGTCGGCACCAAACTCAAAATCGAGAAGCTGGAGGCTGCTGTTGGTGAAACGGTGACCTTTCCTGCCCTCTTTGTTGGTGATGAAAAGAAGGTTGCGGTAGGTATTCCCGAACTCAAAGAAAAGGTATCAGCTACCGTTCTCGCTCACGGGAAAATGGCTGAAGTAAAAGGTATTCGTCATAAGGCTAAAAAGCGAGAGCTTACTCGTTATGGGCACCGCCAGCCTTGTACTGAAGTAGAAATCACTCAGATTGGCGCCTAGTAAAATAAAAACCCGCTCACCGGAGCGGGTTTTTTGTTGTCCTCTTTTTCAGAGTGTTTGACGATTATTGAGCGAAGAAGAGAGAGTGAGCTCATCAACGTATTCGATATCACCACCGGTAGCCATACCACGGGCAATACGAGTTATCTTGGTAGGCAGGTCTTTAAGTTTTGTTTTCAGGAAAAGGGAGGTGAGATCTCCTTCAGTAGTTGGGTTAAGCGCTAATATGACCTCTTTGATATGCTCACTTTCAATACGAGAAAGAAGCTCGCTTATATGAAGCTCTTGTTCCTTGGCGTTATTACTACCTTCAAGTACTCCGCCAAGCACATGATATCTTCCCTCAAAACTTCCTGTCCGTTCAATGGCGATCACATCAAGTGGTTCTTCTACGACACAGAGAACGCCATTTGATCGCTTTGCATCATTACAGAAGACACATAGGTGATTCTCTGTGATGTAGAAACATCGTTCACAGGGTTTAAGTCCGCTGAGATTTTCTAGGCACTCCGCAAAAGCAGTGAGTTTTGACGCATCTTGTTTGAAGAGATAGAGCACGAGTCGCTCGGCCATTTTTGGACCTATGGATGGAAGACTGGAGAAGTGGGCGATCAAGTTCTGAAAGGCCTTTGGATACTGCATAACCTAATAGATCTCTATTTTTTATGTATTATTCGTGAGTACCCATGGGGGGCTGATGAATTTTTTCGAGACTCTTGTAGCTCGCTGAGTTTTCCTCAAAGAAGAGGGTTACTTGGCCTACGGGACCATTACGATGTTTGGCAATAATAACCTCAACAATGCCTTTGTTAGGGGTGTCTGGTCTTACTCTATCTTCACGATACAGGAACATAACAACGTCAGCATCTTGTTCGATACTTCCTGATTCACGGAGATCGGAAAGTTTTGGTCTTTGATCTGGTCTTGATTCTACTGCACGAGAAAGCTGGGAAAGAGCTACGATAGGAATATTGAGTTCACGAGCAAGTTGTTTCAGTCCTCGAGAAATTTCGGAAATTTCCTGAACGCGGTTGTCGCCTGAACGCGCTCGCCCTTCCATAAGCTGGAGATAGTCGATGATAATAAGTCCGAGATTATGTTCAGCTTGGAGACGTCTTGCCATAGTACGCATTTCCATGATGTTGAGCGATCCGGAGTCATCGATAAAAATAGGGGCTTCAGAGAGTACTCCCATGGCATCGGAGAGTTTCTCAAAGTCATTGTCAGGTCCTTCGCTTTTGAGTTTACCTGTACGAAGGCGCCAAAGGTCTACTCCTGCCTGAGCGGCAAGCATACGGTCAATAAGTTGATCAGAACCCATTTCAAGAGAGAAAATACCAACCGGTACTTTGGCATGGATACCTACTTGGCGAGCAATATCAAGAGCGAAAGAGGTTTTACCAACCGATGGCCTAGCAGCCAAAATAACAAGATCTGACTTTTGGAGGCCAGCCAGAATATTATCAAGATCAGGAAAGTGGGTGGGGACACCGCGCATAGCCCCACTGTTTTTATGGAGCTCGTCAATACGGTCAAAGGCTGATTCCAAAACACTGCGAATAGAGATGAAATCTTGCTTGATGTATTTTTGAGAAATTTGAAAAAGCTTTTGCTCAGCTTCATCGAGCACTTTTTGGACATCTTCAGAGTCGTCATATCCCATCTCGACGATTTCTGAAGCTGCTCCGATGAGTCTCCGAAGAAGGGCTTTTTTCTGTACAAGTTTGGCGTAATGAACGATGTTGGAGGCTGAAGGGACAGAGTTTACCAGAGAAGCAAGGTAGCCTGATCCACCCACTCGTTCGAGTTCTTTTTTCTCTTCGAGACGGTTGGCGAGAGAAAGTACATCAATTGGCTCGCGTTCCTCGTAGAGCGCGAGCATGGATTCATAGATACGGTTGTGATCTTCCTTGTAGAAATCACCCACCTTCACGAGGTCAGCCACTTTAATAATGGCGTCTTTTTCAAGCATGAGGGCTCCCAAAACTGATTGCTCGGCCTCGATTGAATGCGGGGGAATGCGGATATGAGTCGCGGTAGATTTTTCTGGCATAAGCAGGACTCGTTCAAAGATTGCAGTTTGTAGTATATCGACTTTCTGAGGAGAGCGCTATGTGGACGGAGTGTTCATAAATCACTGATATTCTCTACTATTGACAAAATTAATGATTTATAATAAAGTCAAACTTCGTACCTTACCAGGAGATCCTATGAATATGCCACGACCGGAGTTCATCCGTGGCATATTGCCTCGGGAGCTCATAGATGATCCGAGCATTGTCATGCTCAGTCCCAAGCCGTGTCAGCTGCATCGTCACACACCCATATTTGAGACGGTGTCGCATGGTGCTGGTGGTGCTGAGCGATTCGTCATTCTTCCCTCACCAGGAGTCTTGCAGGATCGCACGGTGCTGCACTATTTCACGAGCCCGCAGATCTATCGCTGGTGGATGAAGCATTGTGGTCGGGGCTTGCGTGGTGCCATCATCTATCCGACCCTCTACAACGTCCAGGGAGAGAGAGTCTCTGGTGCTCTCCTTCTTGTAGCTTACGGCTGATGTCCATCGCGATGTCAGCCGTGAATTATTTCTAAACTTACTTTCGTCTTACTTTTTGACCCTGTGGCGTGTCCTCTACCATAAAACCAAGCTTAAGAAATTCATCACGCAGTTCATCTGATCGATGGAAATCTTTATTAGCCCGAGCTTGAGCTCGTTCATCGAGTAATGCCTGGACTTCACCAGGTATTTCTATAGCCTCCTCTCGGAGACCGAAAAGATCGTTTATTTTTTGGAAAAATGCAATGTGACGATCGGCATCAATAGGGGCACTTGTATCTAGAGCGAGATTGAGCTGTTGGCAGAGTTTTAGCGTTAAAGCCAAAACTTTGGGGGTATTGAGGTCATCATGAATAGCGGTGGTGACTTCAGTATCAATTTCGGAACCAAGGGTGTCTTGGGAATTTTGTTGGTTGGTGTAATTTTGCAGACGTTCCACTACAGCAAAAATTGTTTCTTTGTTTTTCCGAGCCTGTGCCAATGCTTCCCAGGTGAAGTTCATTTGTGAACGGTAGTGGGCCGAAAGATAAAGCAATCTGAGATCCATAGCAGAATAACCACGCTCCTCGATATCTTCGAGTCGATAGAAATTCCCTTTGGACTTGGACATTTTTTCTCCATTGACGAGGAGGTGACGGGTATGGACCCAGTAGCGGACAAAGGGAGCGTCATTACCGCATTCACTCTGAGCAATCTCAGCTTCATGGTGAGGGAAGATATTGTCCTCACCGCCGGTATGAATATCGATCGTCGGGCCAAGGGTGGCGAGATTCATAGCCGAGCATTCGATATGCCAGCCTGGATAGCCGGTACCCCAGGGTGACTCCCAATGCATCAGGTGTCCTTCGGGGCTTTTAAGCCAGAGAGCGAAGTCCCAAGGGTTTTTCTTATCGGGGTGTTCTTCGAGTCTGGCTCCAACTTTGAGTTTTTCCAAGGTGTTGCCTGAGAGCGCCCCGTATTGTTTGAACTGAGTCACATCAAAGAATACGTTGCCATTTTTTTCGTAAGCGAAACCTTTCTCAATGAGCCCTTGAATGAACTCGATCATCTGCGCTACATACGCTGTCGCTCGAGGTTCCTGATGAGCCCGTTTGATATTGAGCTTTTCTTCGGTGGTGTGATAATAGTCAGTGTAGAAACGAGCGATTTCTTCTGGTGTCCTTCCTTCTTTGGTAGCTTTTCTGACGAGTTTGTCTTCACCACTATCACCCTGACCGAGATCGTCGGCCGTGAGATGACCAACATCGGTGATGTTTTTGACATGCTCTACCGTGAGGCTATTGCTTTCGAGAGCGCGCCGCAAGGTGTCCGCCATTACATAGGACCTCAAATTGCCGATATGGACATAATCATACACGGTTGGACCACAAGTATACATTTTTACTTGACCAGCCGTGAGCGGTTCAAAAACTTCTTTCTGTTTAGTGAGGGTATTGTAGAGTTCCATGACAAAAATGTTGTAGCTTTGCCTCTAGCATAGGGGTGAATGACGGTAAAATCAAGAAAATCCCTGAACGGAGGGATTTTTGATTCTTCTGTTTTTAATGAGTATAGGGTGGCGGAGAGGAATCAGATCCACTTTTTCCATTTGAAAATAAAGAGAGTGGAGAGGGAAAGGACGATCATGACAATAAAGTGAATCCAAAATCCCAAGGGGCTCCCATCAAAGGGGAGATTGACCACGTTCATTGACATGGCATTGGAGTAGACAGAAAGGGGAAGAATGACCGCCGAAAACACCGTCAGCACCTTCATTGTTTGGTCCAGCTTATTGGAGAGAAGAGAGTTGTTGGTAGCCTCGAGCGCTTCGATTGTTTCTTTGCTTGACTCGAGCATGTTCCAGATACGGATATTGGTGCTGATGAGGTCTTGAAAATATACCCGCAATTCTTTGGGGATGAATGGCTGATCAAGGAGCGCAATAGATTCGAGGAGTGACCGTTGTGGCTTGAGGGTACGGCGGAAATTGAGAATATCTCGTTTGACCACGGAAATTTCAGCTACCATTTCTTTCTCGAGGCCAGCAAACACCTTGGTTTCAATAGAGTCGAGTTTTTCTGAAATATGTTTCAGTTTGGGGAAACAGGATTCGAGAAGAATTTGGAGTAGTCTATAGAGAGTATGCGCTGGCGTAGCCTCAAGGTATTCGTGGCGTAGCGAAGGCCGACTTTCGAGATCATCAAAGAATTTATCAATTTGATAAATATGGTGTCGATGACCAGTAATGAGGTGATCCTTGGTGAGGATAATATCAAGCTCTCCAGGGTACGTCGTTCGCTCCTTGACATCAAACAGTGGGACATGGAGCGAAAAGAAGAGGCAGTTCGAATACCGGAGTACCCGAGGCTGATAGCTCGGGGTGACAAGCTCTTCGATGACCAGCGGATGAATATCGAAATGTTCACTGAGGTAATCGATATCGTCCTTTCCAGGAGTCTCAAAATCGATCCAGGTCAAATCTTTATGTTCGAGGATGCGCATTTTCTGTTGATTTTTTTCTAGTATATCAGGCCACTCTCTAGTTGACAAAGCAAGAGGGGAGGCGTATCCTCGTCCTATGTTCCGCAAGCTCCTTTTGGCTCTCATCCGGCTCTATCAAAAGACACTTTCTCTCAACCATGGTCTCATAGGCTATGTAGTGTCCGAACGTTTTTGCCGGTTTCATCCAACTTGCTCTGAGTACACCTACCAGGCTATAGAACGCTGTGGCGTATTCCGAGGTAGCTGGATGGGATGCAAACGCATCCTCCGCTGCCACCCATGGTCCGAAGGCGGTTACGACCCAGTCGTTCCATCTGAGGAAAAAGATCGTTAAGAGTCACTAGGAGTCAAACTTGAACCAAGTGTTGGAAAGACATGTGGTGCCCCAGCGCTCTTGCGCTGGTCTCGTGTTTCCTGCAGAGCCGGTGCGCAAGGTGTTCTGCCACCGTGTCGAACGCCCGGTGAGTCCGAGCATGGCACACTCCTACTTCAAGTCGGGGGATCCGAAATGTGGGGGCTGCAGCCACGCCCAGCTGTGCCAGAACGACAACTAGGGAGGGAATCCAGATGATTCATGACCTTCATGGTATGCGTCGTCCGCAGGCCTATGGCCGGCGACGGCGCGAACATCAGCAGGGCTTCGCTCTGTTGACTCCCGCTGTCGAGGCTCACCTGACCGAAGCGGCCACCGATCAACATCCACCGGTGCTGCGCTTCGAGTGCGCTCGCAACCCACAAGGTGGTACGGTGACGGTCGCCACGGCCCGGCGTCTCTATGCCCGCGGAAGCGGTGAGTGCAGCGCCTGTCGTCACCAACGTGACTGCAGCAACATCACCTGAAGAAGGAGTGCACCATGGTCACGGTATCGTCACCACAAGGTCAACGTCTGCGGCAATCTGGCGCTGCGCCCATTTATGGCGTGGCCACCAACATCTACTGCCGGCGAGTCCAACGTGAACTCCCTGTCGGTCAGATTCGCCAGACGCTGTTCGAGCCCAAGAACTCGAGCTGCACCTTGTGCAAGGAAGGGAACGGCGGTCAGTTCCCTTGCCAGGCCAAGCAGACGTAGGAGCGAGCACGGATCTATGAGTATTCTCCGCAAGGACGGACGCTCTGGCTTCGAGGTCGTGTCCTGCATCAACCCAGGCTGCTCCCACACCTATCTCCTCGGTCAACCCTATGGGAGACACACCTCTCCCGAGGGCAAAGAGGGTGGTACCTGTTCCAAAGCTTGTGAAGACGCCTTTACGGCTCTCATGAGAAGGAAGCAGGAGGAAGCGCTTCGTGCTGATAGCCGGTGGCAAGATCTCATGCCTGCAACCTGAACATCTTCCATCTTCGAGGGACTGTCACTCAACGAGTGGTGGTCCCTCGCAACATATCTGGAGGGAAAATTAGTGGACAGAATCATTTCGGCCGAGCTTCGGCTCACCCTGGTAGTGATCTTTATGGGTGACCCGGACCCACTTCAGACGCTCGTGAGTAGCGACGTGCTTTTCTTGGCGAGAGAAGATCCCTTCGCTGAGACACTCTTCGATCAGGAGCGGTATACATTGCCACAGCCGATGATTCGTTTGGTCGAGCTGCCAAGGCCGCATGGCTTCTCGTCCTATGGTCCGCCGCACTATCGGCGCTGGCCACTCAATCGTTCCACCCGTCGCCATCAACGCGGCAAACACTCGAGGTAAACCATGCGAGAAAATAAGTTCGGCCCTTTCTTTCCGGGCACCCGTGTCCTGTGCCTTGCCGCCAGTCCACTTGGGGGCGGCGCTCGAATCCTTCTTTCGGAAGCAGCCAGGAGGTACAACCGCTACGAGGATGGATCAAGTAGCCCTTGCCTTTGCTGTGGTGACCCCAAGATGCCGTGCCGTGCCCTACGCCAAGCCATGAGGCAGTGAGGGGGACACATATCCGCAATGTCCACTTGTGGATGCGTTTGTTTCATCAGAACACTGCCAAGCATCCCGAAGAGTAGGACAACCGGCCCAGGAGGGGAATACCTCACCTGGGCCGTAACATTTTTCTACAGACACTCTTATTAGCACTCTACTTGACAGAGTGCTAATGCATTTTTATAATAGGGATATGAATAGTCGTCAACGCGAAGTCCTCGCCGCTATCGTCGAACTCTATACCAAGACCGCCGAGCCCGTAGGTTCGGAGGCACTTTTGGAACGGCATCATTTCCCGGTGAGTTCTGCGACTCTCCGGAATGATATGCTCTCGCTCGAAGAAGCGGGGTACCTCTATCAGCCACACACGAGTGCCGGCCGCATCCCGACCGATGAGGGGTACCGCTACTATGTCGAAGAAATGATGGGGGACAAACCGCTCAGTAAGCGTGACCAGCTCCATCTCCAAGAAGAATTCCTCAAACTCCAAGCCAAGCATACCCGGACCGTCCGCACCACGGCCAAACTTCTCTCGGCTCTCTCAGGTAATTTGGCTGTCTCGGGAGTCATTGGGAAAGATGAAGTCTATGATTTTGGGATGAAGTCACTTATCGAAAAACCAGAGTTTCAAGAAATGGATGAGCTGTGTCGCCTCGTCGAAACGATGGATACGCTCGATGAGCGCATCGACATGCTTCTCGAAAGTGTGGCTGATGGTGAGACCAAAATTTTTATCGGGAAAGAAAATCCGCTCGCGGGTGCCGAGAACTGTGCCATGGTGGTCTCGCCCTATCGTGATTCATCCGGCGAGCGCGGTATCCTCGCTATCATCGGTCCCAAACGTATGGAATACGCCAAGAACAAATCCCTCATTGAGCACATGAAAAAACTCCTCTCCTCATCGCTTATCGTTATCATCATTCCATGGAATCTCCTCAGCTAACCGAGCAAACTTCTCCCGAGGAAGAAACAAAGGATTCTTTGGATGAAGCGATGCTCACCGAAGCCGAACGCGCCGCTCAGTTTGAACTCATTAAATCAGCCATCTCACGTAGTTCGTAAATTTCAACAACTCATATGACACAGAAATCATCATCCACACCGCAGCCAATCGATGAAACGCTCGTATCTGAAGAGGTTACTCGAGAAGCAGGAGGAGAAATGCCTGACGCTGAAGTTGAGTCAAAAAGTGAGTGGCAGGAAAAAGCGGAAGAATATCTCACTGATCTCCAACGCCTCCAAGCTGACTTCGAGAATTACAAGAAGCGCCAGCAGGCAGAAAGCAAAGAATTTTCCGCTCACCTTGCCAAAGCAATCGTCTCCGATCTTATCCCTGTGCTCTCTAATCTCCAAGCAGCGGCCGATCATGTGCCAGCTGACCTCCGTGAGAGTCCTTGGGTCATGGGTATCACCTATATCGAAAAACAATTCGAAGACGCTCTCAAAAATTACGGCGTCACCCCAATCGAAGTAAAGCCGGGCGACCCATTCAACCCCACCGAACACGAAGCGGTTGATCAGCAAACCAAAGACGGAGAAGAAAGTGAACACAAGATAGAAAAGGTAGTCCAGAAAGGTTACAAAATGGGCGAACGAGTAATCAAAGCAGCGAGGGTGATAGTTTCCTAACGTTAATAATCGTAAATCACAATAACTACAAGTATATGGCAAAAATTCTTGGTATCGACCTCGGAACCACCAACTCGGCAATGTCAATTGTCGAAGGTGGGAGTCCATCGGTCATTGAAAACAAGGAGGGGAATCGCACCACTCCATCGATGGTAGCGATCAGTAAAACGGGGGAGCGTCTCGTGGGACTCCTTGCCAAGCGGCAAGCCGTCACCAATCCCGAGAACACTCTCTTCTCAGTCAAGCGCCTCATCGGTCGCCGTTTTGAGGACGACGAAGTGCAGCGTGACATGAAGACTCTTCCCTACAAAGTGATCAAGGCCGAGCATGGCGTCAAAGTTGTGATGGGTGGCAAGGAATACAGTCCACAGGAAATCTCGGCTATGGTCCTCCAAAAGCTCAAGAGTGATGCCGAAGAAAAGCTTGGTGAGAAAATTACCGACGCCGTGATTACGGTCCCAGCGTATTTCGATGATGCCCAGCGCAAAGCTACCAAAGAAGCTGGGGAAATTGCTGGTCTCAATGTCCGTCGTATCATCAATGAACCAACTGCCGCCGCGCTCGCCTATGGCTTCAACAAGAAGAAAGACGAGAAGATCGCCGTCTATGACCTCGGTGGTGGTACGTTTGATATCTCTATCCTCGAAGTATCCGAAGATACCGTCGAAGTGAAATCAACCAATGGCGATACCCATCTTGGTGGTGATGACTTTGATCAGAAAATCATTCACTGGATCTTGGATGAGTTCAAGAAACAAGAAGGACTCGACCTCTCAAAGGATCCACTCGCTCTCCAGCGTATCAAGGAGTCAGCTGAAAAGGCCAAGATCGAGCTTTCGACTGCCATGGAGACCGAAATCAATCAGCCATTTATTACGAGTGGTGCCGATGGTCCCAAGCACCTCGTCATGAAACTCACCCGCGCCAAACTCGAAGAGCTCGTCCATGAGCTCGTGCAGGGGACGCTCGAACCAGTGAAGAAAGCCCTCGCCGATGCCAAGCTCAGCGCCAGTGACATCAATGAAGTAGTCATGGTGGGTGGTATGACCCGAATGCCCTTGGTTCTCGCGACCGTGGAGAAATTCTTTGGGAAGAAACCCAATATCTCGGTGAATCCGGATGAAGTCGTCGCTGTCGGTGCCGCTATCCAGGGAGGAGTCTTGGAGGGATCGGTCAAAGACGTGCTCCTTCTCGATGTGACTCCACTGACCTTTGGGATCGAGACTCTTGGTGGCGTACGGACACCCCTCATCGAGCGCAACACCACTATTCCTGCGAGCCGCTCTCAGGTTTTCTCGACGGCTGCCGACAATCAGCCGCAGGTCGAGATCCACGTGCTCCAGGGTGAGCGTGAAATGGCTGCCGATAACAAGTCTCTCGGCCGTTTTGTCCTCGATGGTATCCCACCAGCGCCTCGTGGCATCCCACAGATCGAAGTCTCCTTTGATATCGATGCTAGTGGCATCCTCTCGGTCACGGCCAAAGACAAAGCTAGTGGCAAAACCCAGTCGATCCGTATCGAAAGCTCGACCGGTCTCTCCAAAGAAGAAGTGGAACGCATGAAAAAAGATGCCGAGCTCCACGCCGAGGAAGATAAGCGCAAGAAAGAGTTGATCGAGGCTCGCAATATGGCCGATACGCTTGCCTACAGTACCGAAAAGGCTATGCGTGATGCCGGAGACAAAATTACGGCCGATGAGAAGAAACCAGTCGAAGAAGCCATCACCGCGCTCAACGCTGTGAAGAATGGTGATGACCTGGAGGCTATCAAGAAAGCGACTGAAAATCTCTCACAGGCCGCTCAGAAAATTGGTGAGAAACTCTACAGGGCTGCCCAAGAAGCCCAGGCTGCTCAGACAGGAGCTACTGGTGCTGATACTCCCAAGGCAGATGAGGAAAATGCTCCAAAGGACGCGGAAGTGGAGGAGAAGCCAAAGGATGAGGGTGCCAGTGAACAACCGAAACAGTAATGACCAAGCGGGGCCTGAGTGCCCCGCTTTGATTAGAATAAAAATAAATATGTCGCAAGTTGATCCGTATTATTGGTTTGTCCAGGGGCGTCAATATTTGATCGCTGCTGAGACATTATTAGATCGAATAATAAAAAATGGAAATCAATTATCTTATGTTGGCAAACCATTGAAAGATAAGGCCATTGAGAAAAGACTAGATAGTAATGATGCTTATTTATTTTTTCCATTGATGCTGTTGTTCTACCACGGTATTGAGCTATTCTTAAAAGCACTGTACATAATCGAAAATGGTAAAAGATACAAAAATGATCACGAAATTACCTCAATTTTAAATGCAGTAGACAAGAATACGGATTTCAAGGTAATTGTTGATGAGGTTAAAAAATATACTTATTTCCTAGACAAAAATTTCCCAGAGTTTCATCAATGGTTAACTCTCAATAAATTTACGATCGATTCCTTCTACTTGTTTCTAAGGTATCCATCTACCACGATAGGTAAACGTCCGGGAATTGAAATTTTTCAAATCGAAGTACTGGGTCTAGAAACTAAAACATTACCCCATTATCGTAAATTAAGAGCCGCAATTAGAAGCATTATCAAAGGTGGAGTAATAGTACTTCGTAAACATAAAGGTGTTAAATAAACATGGTTTTATGTCTCAACAAATCTTCATCATCTACATCACCCACTTTAGTCTGGCTGAAGCCAAGCGGGGGTAAAAAATTCAAACGGCGACACCTAGGTGGGGTCGCCGCTTTGTTTGCTGGCTGTTGCCAGATTGGATCAGGCGCGGCGATAGCGTCGCGTCTGGATGGGCGCTTCCGAGAAGTTGCGCTCGAAGAAGTTGGTGAGCCAGGTGGCGATCATGAAGCCGCCGATGAAGGAGAAGGCGACTGCCGCCAAGAGGAGGAACAGGATGAAGATTCGTCCATCACGACTCTCGGAGAGCGTTTCACTCACGAACTCACCCACTTCGCTGGCGGCTTTGCCGGTGTGTTGGATGGCACCCCAGGTGTTGTGGAGCTGTGCTCCCACGTTGTACACCGCCGAACCGACCGAAGCGAAGTCGCGCCGCTCGAACGCAGCCTTGACCGAGTGAATGGTGATGGCCAATCCTGTTCCGAGCAGGGGAATGATGATTGCCACGTACCAGAGATCGAAGATAGCCTTCATGAACTGCTTGGCTTCTTCGGGTGTCAGTTTCGGCTCTTCACCAGTCGTGAGCCAGGCAGTGGCCAGAAACGCGAACAGGATGAGGAGCGGCATCGAAAAGCCGATACCAGCCTGGAACTTGGCGCTCCAGAGAACGAAACGGAGGAAGGCACCACCCTGAGCTCGCACCACTTGGCGCGACACGCCCACCACATAGCAGTTCCAGGTCGCGATCGCGATGTTGAGAGCGAGCAGGAAGAAAACCAATGCGCTCATAGATCGGTCACCTTTGCAAAGGACTCGATACGGATGCAGCCGATCCTGGTTGGAGAAAATCTACCAACGAGATATTAAAGCATTTTATCGGATAAAAATCAAGGGTGTATAATAAGCAGTATAATGAGTAAAGAAAATTCGTTGTATGACTCAACCACAAACAAATCAAATTCAAATCAAGGCGAGTGATGACAAGGTAAAGGGGGAGTATGCCAACATGATGCAGGTGATGCACACCCAAGAAGAATTTGTCGTTGATTTCCTCAATGTGTTTCCGCCAGCAGGGACTCTCAACGCTCGTGTTATCGTCAGTCCTGGCCATATGAAGCGCATCGTGGCAGCACTCGCGGACAATCTCGCTAAGTATGAAAAGCAATTCGGAGCGGTGAAGCCCAGTGATGCTCCTACTCAGAACCCCATCGGTTTTACAGATAGGGGGTAGTATCTATGTTGACAGAAATTTAATTTAATGATATTTTTTTGGTGCCCTCGGCTCATCAAGAGCTTAGCGTCATGAAAGGTGGGGGATGGTTGGTTGCATACGCTAGTGACCCAAAACCGCAATAGAGAGTTGGACGTCTCTATTGGCTATCGTCTAACGGAATAGCTCGGTCTCCATGTGGGACGCGGGCTTTTCATTTTTTTGGTCTATAAATTCAAACGGCGACCTTGTGGTGGGGTCGCCGCTTTGTTTCCGGTGTTCCGGATGGGGTCAATCAAAGGTGCTGTCGGGTCCTGTAGCGGCAGTCTCGATGGCACCTCCGCCGGAGTCTCCGCTGCGGGCAACGGGTTCGGCCAGAGTATCAGCCGACGCTGCGCTCTGCTGCGGTCGTGCGTAGCAGGCGGCTCCAGAGTCTTGTGGTTTGATGGGCTCGCCCGTAGCGTCAACAGCATCAGCTTTCGGGTCGCAGGGACGACCATCTGTCTCCAAACTCTCGGGACGAATCGCGTCACGGATGACCTCGACGACCACTGCGCCAGCCTGGACCACATCGGCGATGTCATCGAGATCAATGTCGACCTCATCACCGTTAGGCTGGACGGAGGGAGCGGCACGCCGTTCCGATTGTGGGTGGAGTTGGCGAGTCGACGTTGGTCTGGAGGTCGCTTGGGCAGACGGTCGCCCAAATGGGTACTGGATCTCTTCGGCAGTCAGTTCCCTGATACCAGTTGACCGAGCACGCCGAGCGAGCCGCTGCCGCTCTTCCTCTGCTTCCTGCTTGCTCTTGCGGCGCGACCAGAGCAGGCCAACGATGGCGAACAGCAGAATGACACAGCCTAAAGCCCACAACAGGGTTTCGATGGACATGGGTTCTCCTGAAAGGTGCTGTTTCTCAGCTTTTTGAGCTGGCTGGTGAGCAATTCACCAACAGAGTATTAAAGCATTTTATCGGATAAAAATCAATGGCTACTGTATAACTTAAAAAATCTAAAATTAAGTATAAAAAAATTCAAACGGCGACACCTGGGTAGGGTCGCCGTCGTAGTTGTGGCTGCTGCCAAATTTGAAGCCCTGACGCAATGGTAGCGTGACCATCTACCATGGATCATCCTTGGATGGACAAACAATTTGAGTAGAGGCGAAGTCGCCAACGTCCTGGCCTATCCATTCGGGTGGACAGGGTGTCCATTGGCCATCGTCAGCATCGAAGACATCACCCCGCTTGACCGTCTCTGGTGATCGGCGAAGTTTCCCGTAACACCAGTTGTGATCATTTCTAGAGTGAGTGTGAAACTCATCACTTGTTTGGGAATTTCCCCTAAAAGGAAATGACATGCTGATCTCCCGTGATCAGATCTTCAACAAGGGACCCCTTGCTGATTGCTGGTATATTTACAGGCTTTGAGCGTAAATGTCAACGAAACTTCCCTTTACAAGCGCTCTTTTTGTGCTAGGCTAGAGCCGGATCAAGGCGCCAAGGGGGCGTAGTACACTGCTCAGTCCGATCCGTTTTTTCGTTCGTTTCGTGTTTTTCTTTACGTGTACTTGAGCAAAGACCCGTCATCTCATGTGGCGGGGAGCGGGGCAGTAGCGCCCTGCATTCGTGTTTCCTTGTGGCGATCCCCGGCGGATCTGGCATCGACGCCTGTCGAGCCTGCCCTCCGACGGGGCGACGGGGACCCGGCTGTCCAATGAAAGCCACCCCCACGCAGCCCGGGTTCCGTGCGACCTGTTGCAGCTTTTGGCTGCGAGCCTGACCGACGGTGAGCCCCCTTGGCCAACGTACGGAAATTTGGTTCTTTTCAACTCATTCTCTCGGGAGTATGCCATGCTTGACATGATACTGCACCCGAGAACAATCGCGGTGCTCTGTGGTGGCTGGCCCACTATCGAATTTCACGAGAAGCTTGTCCGTGGGAAAAAACGGCTAATCGGCTCACCCAATCGAGCGATGAAAAGGCTCCACGAGCTCTTTGGCCAATACCTCAAGCAAGCTATCAGCGCGACCAGAAGCGATGGCTATGGGGTGCGCAAGCTTCCTTCATCATTTGGTTGTGTACCGGGTTCGAACCCGATGAAAAATGCCAACGAGCATGCCAAAGGTCAGTGGTGCTTCTATATCACTGACCTTTTTGACGCTTATGGCCACGTTTCGCTAGAGCGACTGGCACGTTTAGTGACCTTCATCCTTCGTTATGAGGACTACGCTGATGAGGTTTCGCTTGGCTGGTTTGGTCTCGATGATCGCACAGAGTATCTGACACGTGACTCCGCGTATGCGCCTACGCTAAGTTTTCTGCGGGCTCACTTTGCTGGGCAATACGGAAGAGGATTGGCTATTGGGGGACCGCTATCGCCGTACCTCATGAACCTCTACTGCGAAGTGTTTGTTGACATGCCGCTCCGCAAACTCTGCGAACGACGTGAAATTACCTACACTCGCTATGTTGATGACCTGGTTTTTTCGGCCAATCAGTTCATTGGAAGAGAGACAAGAAGGAGAATTCGGGCCATCATTGAGCGTGGCGGCTTTAGCGTCAATCACAAGAAGTCGTGGGTGAGACTCCACTCAATGGGTCAGGCGAGCGTGACCAAGTGGGGTATCGAACGCCAAGCTAACGATGGGCGGGTACTACGTATCACCTACCCTCAGCGCAAGCGGCGACTCCTCCACGGCATCATCCACAGTTATCTCACCCAACAAATGGACTGGCCGGAAAAGGTAAGTGGCTGCGTAGCAGAGTTCCTCTACTACTACAAACAAGCGGAGCGGAGCGGGATGCTCACTGCTACCGACCACAAGACAATGGAGCTGTGCCTACAGTTCAAGACTGAGTGGGACAAGTACGGTGGGCCCAAGTACCAATTGGGTCGACGCTATCAGGCAAAACTTCGTGCGAGAAAGCGCTGAGATAGAGACAATGGTCTTACTCGGCGCTTGTTTTTTATTTGAAATCAATGCCACAGAAGCCATAGCCAAGAAGAGGAGAAAAGGGTAGGATGGAGGTGAACGTATACTCTTTATCCTATGCTCGAAAAACTCAAGAACATCTTCTATCGACCAGACTTTTTTCGAAGACAAGAATTTACTACTGGTCAGGCGCTCTCATTTTATTCCCTCTCCGTTTTCTTTCTCGTTCTTGGTCTTTCACTGATCCTTATCCCAGCCGCCTGGGGGATAAACCGTTTTTTTGAGTCAGCCCAGTGGCAAGAACAAAAGCAAATTATCGAGACACTCTATCCAGCTGGTCTCGTGCTTACTTTGGAACATGGCAAACTGACTACCAATCAAGCTGCCCCCGTTGTTATTCCCTTTCCCAAGGAATGGGTAAAAAATGGTGCCTGCAACAAAAAGAAACATTGTGAACAGCGCGAACTTCCAGTGAATCTCTTGGTGATAGATAAAAGTGCTGAGCTCTCTCGCAAAGCTATCGAGTCTCGTGATACCCTCGTTCTCGCAAGTGAAACCGAAATTGGCATGAGCAACCCTCGTCGAGGTGAAACCAGAATATTTAGTACGGCTGAATTCAACTTTGATCAAAAGATTGTCGTAAATAAGGACTCCTTCGTTTACTGGATAAATCGAGGAGCGAGTATAGTTCAAACAGCTATCCTTTTTCTCCTTGCTGTGCTCCCACTCATCATGTTTGTGGTGCTTTGGGTAGGGTACATCATGTACAGTCTCTTGGGCGCACTCGTGGTATGGCTCGCTGCTCATATCAGAAATCACCGGCTTACGTATGGGCGGGCATATCTTTCGACACTCTATTTGCTCCCAGCCTCATTTCTTATGATGGTGGTTATGTCAGCAATGAGTTATCGTATCCCGCTTCTCTTTACGATTATTCTCTTTGGTATGGCGCTCCTCAATTTTGACCGGCGGGCCAAGGAAAAAGTTCTTCCAGGGCCATTTACTGATACTCATGCAGCTGTAATCCAAGAGGCCCCAACCACTCCTGCACGACCAACTTCTGAGAATAAAGAGATCTCATAGCAAGTAATACGTTTAATAACATTGTTATGGACAAAGTGAAAGTAGAAAATCATAGTTTTACAGCGTTCTCATGGTGCGCAGGTTGGCTCTTCACGGTCGGTTTTCTTGGTCTTTCTTTTTGGAAGGGAGTCTTGGCTATCGCTATCTGGCCATACTATATCGGGGAATACGTAAGTAGTCTCATAAGATAGGAAAATAAAACCGTTTATACCCAAAATGGATCGTATGGCTGAACTGAAGACCAAGGTAAATAACAAAAGTCCATTGGCTTTTATCAAGACTATTGCTAATGAAGAGAAACGTAAGGATGCAGAGCAGTTACTCAGGATTTTTACTGAAGTAACTGGAGAGAAACCAAGGATGTGGGGTGAGAGTATTATTGGCTACGGGCAATATCACTACGAATCAGAACGAAGCAGTCAAAAGGGCGATTGGCCACTGACTGGTTTCTCGCCACGCAAAGCAGCATTGACGATATATATCATGCCTGGTTTTGAGGCCTACGCTGATCTCATGAAGGATCTCGGCGCATGTAAGACGAGTCGATCTTGCCTCTACGTAAAACATCTCTCTGATCTTCATATCCCTACGCTCAAAAAACTCATCAAATGCTCCGTGACTGATATGCGCCGTAAATATAACGCCTGATGTTTGCAGGTGACTTTGTTGACGCAGTTTCTTTTTTCGTATACAACAGCAGTATCATAGCTATCTCTTGGAGAGGGACCTATGTCCAAGTCGCTTTTATTGGCTTGTCTCGTGGCAGCTATCGCGCTCGCCACTTGCAGCGGAAAGAAGGCTCACTCACAGGCAAGATCAATTCCGACCGTTCCGGACTATGAGATCAAAGCGGTCGAAGCCGCCTGTGAACATGGGGGGACAGTACTCCATTTCCTTCTTCGAGAAACTGAGGGGGAGAAACAGCCGATCACCAAGAAGATGTACTGCATCGATAAACAAGGGCGGCGGGTGCTCCGTATCGAATGCAGTCACCAACGCTCTCGCTGCGAAACGCCAGTGGTGACCGAGGATTCAGTCGAGGGATTCAGACAGCTCCTTCGTGTTATGGAGGGCAATCCCAACACTGGTATCGATACCTGAGTTATGTTCAATCCTGGGCCACGTCCACATGTCTGGAGGTGGCCCAAGCTTTTTATAAAAAGAAGGCCCACCGACCGGTCTCAGTCAGGTGGGTTCCTTATTTGGCCAAGTTTGGCCGTTGCACTGTTCTCAGGTAGCAGCGTTCACATCAGCGGGCGTGAGCTGAATACTTCCATCCGGATGCAGCAGGACGAGATAGCTCGGCCGCTCCTTATTGGCATCGAGATCAGGCCGATTTGGCACTCTCAAACGAGGAAAGATGTCCAGATGACCACCCGAAGCAGTGGGGTAGAACTGTCCTTCAGCATGAGTGACGTACCGCACGCCATCCTGCGTCACCCACTTGAGACGAAGACTGTCTCCATCACGATCCTTGATGTCTTCAGTGATGATGGCATCGTTCGCCGGTACCCGGCAATCGAAACACTGTCTCAGAGCCAAGGCAAAGGCATTGCGAGCCAGCTGGGCAACTTCTTGAGAAAATGACATGGCGAATCTCCTGTGGATGAGAATCAGGGAGAGCGATGCTACCCATCACTCATGGCGCTACCTTGGCATACTCCTTGTTTTTGGTCAAGAAAAAGAAGAGCAGCAGACCCTCGGTGAGAATCTACTGCTAAAGCAGTCCGCCCAGCGCCAGTCCCTGATGACTAGACGCCGTGCTTGACCTCGTCGGGCATATGGGTGGTCATCCCATTCATGGTGTCATCATCACCATCGAGGAGGCTGTCATAGGGAACGGGATCACCTCGAAAGCGCTTGAACACTGACACGATGATGAGTCCCGCCACCAGGACCAAAAGTCCGAGGAGAAGGGTGGTAAACCAGGTGGGCATCGAGTACCTCCAGGGCGTCAGTTGACGATACTTTATCCCTACCATAATCTCTCGAAACGAGCAAATGTAATTTGGTTCTTTGTCAAAGAGCAGTATACTCAAAAGAAAACATCCTATGTTTAAAACATTGACGCTGGTTGCTGTAGCTATTGGACTCTTTGGAGTGGTGTATTTCTTTTCTCTCTACCAAAAAGACCAGCAAAGATTACAAGAGGAAGCAAGACAATTGATACTAGAGAAAAATCAACAAAAGATCACGCCTCGATATGAGGGTGAAATTTTGACTCACGAGGAGTCTGCTTATCCAGGAACTCTTCCTGTAAAAAATTCTTCAGGAGTAGCTTTTCCACTCCAAGGGAAGGATAATTCTCCTCAGGATACTCAAAAGAAAATTCTTCCTGATACTACTTCAACCCTGGAGAGTCCAGTCAAAGTAGCTACCAAGGATGGGAAGCAATATTTTTTAGTTGGCCAACCAATGGGCCAAAATGGAGAGGAACCTCGGAAAATAATCTTTTCTCTCCCGGGTCATGGATCTACTGCCGAACAGGATTATGCTGCCTGGAAGCCGCAGCTGATTGAGAATGGAACCTATGCACTGGCTAGTCTCAATTGGTGGGATGGCGAAGGGGAAAAAATCAATGATTATTACCGGCCCGATGAGGTGCTGGCGCAAATAAAGGCTTTTCTTGAGACCTATGGATATACTGCTGATGATAGAGTGATACTTTCTGGTTTCTCTCGCGGAAGTACCAATACCTATCCAGTCAAAGCTTACGATGGAGTAAGTGGGACACCTATTATTGACGCGGTTATTTCTGCTTCTGGGAAATATCAGTCGGATTTTCCTCTCACGCCGCATCAGTCAAATTCACTTGATGGAAAGATCTACCAAGGAGTACCCTGGGTACTCGTCTGTGGGGAACGAGATGATAATCCTGAACGCGATGGTTGTATTGGTATGGAAGAAACAAGGAGTTACTTAACCCAAGCTGGCGCAGAAGTTCTCGCTCTCCTCAAAGATCCACAGGGTGGTCACGGGTCTTTCCATCAAAGCCCACTCAAACTGGCTCGTCAAGCTCTCGAGCTTCTCGATGCCAAATTCGTTCAGAAGAAGTGATATAATGGAAATATATGGGAAAAAATAGTCTCCGCATAGCTTCATTTCTCTTCTCTGGCGCTCTCTTGGTAGTTGCCTGGTTTTGGGTACTCTATAGTGAGGAAAATCGCAGGCTCGCGCAAGCAGCCAAACGAGAGACCGAGTACCTCGATGAACTCCGTGCCATCGACAGTGATCGAAAGGCTTATTTTGAGAGTATTGCTGCTACTCGCAAGGAGCAGCTCGAAGCTATGGAGGCAGCCAAAGCCCAATATGAGGCGCTTTTAAAAAGTCAGGCTGATCAAGTCAAAGCACAAACCAAGGCTACTACTCAAGTGGTAAGTAAGCCAGTGACCAAAAAAGAAACTGTCCAAGTTGCTAAGCCTAAATCTACTCGAAAGAGTAAAAGTTCTTAATACTTGTGTATGAAATTTTTTGTGGACACACATATCTTGTTTGTTCTCGCACTTGCACTCAGTGTTTCTCTGGGTACCCTCGGACCACAGGCGTCCATTTCGCCAAAGCTTGCTTGGGCTGCCGAAGAAAGTGAGGGCAGTGAGGAAGATGAGGAATCTGAATCATCCGAGTATTCCGATTCTGGTGATGACGAAGAGAAATCAACTGAAACAGTAACTCGTACCTACACCGTAATGGAGCAGGTCGAAGAAACGGTGTTGGTGACTCCTCCGGCCTACCTAAGTGATCGAGATGGGGATTCTCTTGTTGATGCCATTGATCCCAACCCAGATACTCATCAAAAGGAATTTTTTACCGACGATGATGGCGATAGTATTGCCAATGCCTACGATCAGTTTCCTGGGCTTGATGATCTCGTTACTTTTGCTGACGAAACCGATGAGAATGAGAACGGGGTCATAGATCGTTATGAGTCCTAAAATCCCTCTGGTGAGTGTTGAGCGTGAGGTTGAGCGGGACATCATGAATACTGATGTTTACGTAAAAATACTTGGTCATCAAGAAAATCAAAAGACGCTCGAAACTCATCTTGATGAGGTTTTTTTATATTTTCGTGATTTTGAACGTCGCTTTAGTCGTTTTAGAGAAGAGAGCGAACTCAGTCAGTTCAACCAAAGTCAGGGTGAGAGAGTATCTCAGGACCTTTTTTCTCTCCTTGAGACCGCAAGGGACTATTCGCAAGAAACCAATGGTGTTTTTGATCCGGCTATACTCCCTGCTTTGGAGATGGCTGGCTATACAAACACTCATACTGCTCCCGTAGCAGGAAGCTCCCTCAGACACAGCATTCAAGAACTTTCTTTCGACCACTAAAAGCAACGAGTTACTAAACCTGGATCACTCAAGATTGACCTTGGTGGCATTGGCAAGGGATACTGTGTTGATATGGTTAGTCACAAACTTCACCATTGGGGGTATAAAGATTTTGTGGTAGATGCCGGTGGGGATATTTATGCGAGTGGAGTAAACCAAGAAGAAGCGTATCCTTTCTGGGCTTTCGATATCGAAAATCCTCTGCAGCAAGAGCAATCTATCGCTACTATTCTTCTTTCTAATGAAGCAGTAGCTACTTCTGGACGCAATCGGCGGGCGTGGGTAAAAGATGGCATTTCGAAACACCACCTTATTGACCCGATGACGCAGGATAGTGCCAATTCTGATCTGATGACAGTGTCAGTCATCGCCCCAAAAGCGGCTACGGCTGATGTGTGGGCTAAGACATTTTTTATTCTTGGATTATCCCACGGATTAGCCATGGCTGAGAAAAAGCGTTTGCCAGCCCTTTTTGTCACTAGTAAAGGAGAACAAGTCTCTTCTTCCTTTTGGTCTAAGAAAGTTTGGCAACCAACTGGTCAGTATTTT
>CAYNMD010000004.1:0-40888 GCA_964398485.1 uncultured Bdellovibrionales bacterium
TTAAGGATGAATCGACCAGCCTAACACAACGAACAACTCTTGCCTTCCTTGGGGCAGGCGTCTCTTGTGCGGACAACGTGACTCAGACTGAGTGTACTATCTCAGGTGGATCAGGATCGGATCTCCAAGGGACGTATGGGGCTGACGCCGATGGAGGTAATGCGACGATCTCACTTACAGCAGCTGACGATGGTCTCATCTTTACCAACCCAACTTCTGGCGGCAATGACCTCTCGACTTTTCTCCTTCAGCTCGATCAGGCCAATACGACCGCCAACGTGAAAGCACTCGACATCGTCCAGTCATCCAACGCGGCCAACGCAGTCAATATTACCGCTAACTCAATTGATAGCGAGACCGGCCTGGCCATCACTGCTAACGGACTTACCAGCGGAAGCGGGATCAGCGTTGCTTCTTCGTCAACCGGCATGACGGGCAATTTGGCCCAGGTTTCTCTGTCTGGCTCAAACTCTGCCAACACTGGTGATATTCTCGAGCTCTCCAATACGGGAACAGCTAATGCCAATACTACCCTCCATATCGATCATCGTGCTACTGGAACGGGCAACCTTGCTTTGAGAGTGGATGACATATCTGGCGATACAACCCCATTTATTATTGACGGCGACGGAAATGTGGGTATAGGAACAAGTTCGATTACCACGCCTACCGGGAAACTCACGCCAGCACTCCAAGTGGGATCGGCGACGAATCGAGAAAATTCCAGTTTCTATGGTGACGTGACCGCAGAAGGTTTTGATATTCAAAGAAATCTAACGGGGATCATCGATATATTTGTCTATGACACATCGCGCGATGCGGATGGTGGGGGATGGCGTAACAGCGCCTTGTCTCAACAGCTCTCCTGGTTTACCGAAACCAAAGACAATACAGGATCTGCCTGCGTGATCGGGACAGACGACCGCTGTGGTAAATCAGAATTTCCCCGTAAAGCGATTCTCGTTACTACCGCCACCGCTCTCCATATTTTTGATGGTGGGGATAATACTCTCTGGATGACATTCACCCAAGCCGGGACCTATGCGATGGGGGCGGATACCAACAACAATCCATCCGGTGTCGGCGCCCAGAATGGTGTGATCGTCGTCGGCACCAATGGCGCCTCGGCTACGGGCATGTATGCCTTTGACTTCAAACAAGACACGATGTTCCGCTACAATGCCACGAACCGCGTGCAGGGGGACAAGAATATCGGGAATCGCAACAGTACCGTGACCTACTCCACTGATGCCAACACCAACTTTGCCATCGCTGATGCAGTGGTGAATGATGTCTCGATCGCGATGCAGACGGCTTCGTCTGAAGGTATGGCCAACACTCTGACTCTCCCCACCGATAGTGCCACGAGTCCAATCCGCGGTGTCACGCTCATCGCCGCCGCGACCAATACGGCTATTTCTGTCGTGAATATGGCTTCACGAAAAACCCTGAATTATTCGGATGTAACCAACGATGACTACTACCAAGTGGTCATGACCACTCGCGGACGGCTGTACGCGACCAATGCCACCCAGCAACAGCTTGAGGAGTGGAAAAACATCGATCGCGATGTGGCCAACGAAACCAATGGTACGCCTGATCGCACCTATGACGAGCTGACTCCGAACGGCGCTGCTGGGAAGACGCCGATCACTACAGGTACGGCACCCACCTTTTCAGCATCGAATCCGGGCCAACTAGCGGTTATCGAGCGTAGTTCGAGTGCGCGTGAATCAGCCGCGACGACTTTGCTTGAATCGGGCGATATTGTTTTTGTCGGATCGAACCAGGGACTGGCAGAAGTCCATACTTCGGGTGGTAACTTGCTTGGTGCTTCGTGGTCCAAGATTACGACCACCACCGTGGCTACGCCATATATGGTAGGGGCTCCGCGTGGAGTTTTCACATTTGATGAAGCCACCGGATCGACGGCGGCGACCAGCGCCGTGGGAACAGCCGGCTCGACCAAACAGGTGCTCGATCAGGCGGGAGCGACGGCCCCGACCTTTGGTGGGGGTGGAGTGCGTGGGACGAGTGTCAACTTCAACAATAACTCCTATCTTTGTTCGGATGCGAATTCAGATGGTACCTGTGATGCGGATACAGACTTCAATGCTGGAACGATTGGATTTACTGTTTCTCTGTGGTTTAAGCACGCTACAACAGCTGCTGCTGATGCTCTTTTTGAGCGTTGCTATACTCCTGCTACGCCTACCGCGGCGGTGGGTTGTATCTATGCAGGTATGACTGCCTCTGGTACTATCCGTTTCGCAATTGATAGCCAGACAACGTGGACCTATGACACGACTTACGACGACACGATCGTCTCGACGGCGACCTATAATGATAATCAGTGGCACCACGCGGTCTTCACCAATACAGACACCGACATCTGTATGTATATCGATGGGAAAATGGCAGTGGCGTGTGATTCCACTCTAGCAGCCACCGCAACTCTCGATGCATCACAAGTGTTGACAGTGGGCGGAGTATGTTCGGGGGCGAACTGTACGACCGGGACGAACTTCTGGGACGGTTCCATTGATGATTTCGTGTGGAGTTCGAACGGTGCCACGACCGATAATGGTCTTCCGGCTCAAGGTGCACTCAAGCTCTACCTCGACGGTCGGGCACACCTCATCCGCCCCGCTACCACAGTAACTGACGCAACGGCATTCAGTTCTACCACCATCGGAGATTCCGGGGAATCCTATATACCAGGGTCTTTTGCTGGTCTAGTAGTCGAGCTGACGGGTGGGACTGGAGCTGGTCAGACTCGCATGATTGTCTCCAACGACGCGACGACCTTTACTGTTTCACCGGCTTGGAGCACGACGCCGGATGCGACGACTGATTACACCGTGAACCCTGCGCGACTGTATGGTGCTACGAATGCTGTTACGGCTATAGCCCCAGACCTCCCGACCAACCTCAATCGCCTCCGCAAGGTCTATGTCGGTACGAGTGATGGGAGCGATGGTGGAGGAGTCACGGTCTATACTAATGCCGGGACGGGTTCATTGAAGACCGGCGTCATACATAGTGATGCCGGATACCCGAGCGATGATCTTGGGAGTTCCTGGTCGGGAACCGATGCGGATGATATCAGTGCCATGCAAGCCTATTCTGATACTGTCGCAATAGGTAATGGTGCCTTTATGCGCGCGCAGCGTTCGGATGTCGGTTTGAAACAGTTGCAGCTTGATGTCGGTTCAGCCATTGAGGACATCCGACAGGAGCTTGTTGCCAAGCAGCTCTATGGTTCAACGCAGGATGTACTGGGGCTTGGTCAGGGAGCGGACTTGGCAGAGCGGTATTATTCAAACGAAAGTCTTGAGGCCGGTGAAATTGTTTCTATCGACAAGACCATAGAGGCGGGTGTGAAGCGCTCAGCGTCCGCGTATCAGCGCGATGTGCTTGGCGTAGTCGCTACCAAACCGGCCATTACACTTGGTCCAGTGCAAGAGAATGCGTATCCAGTCGCTCTGGCTGGTCGTGTTCCTGTCAAAGTAACGAATGAAAACGGACCAATATATGCTGGCGATCGGATCACTGCCTCATCGAGACCTGGATATGGCATGTTTGCCAGTCAAGCGGGGAGAGTCATAGGGACGGCTCTCGCGGATGCGGGTGATTGGGTAGTTTGTGATAGTGAAGATGCACTTGTTGAACATCCAAAATTGTGTACCACCGTGCTTGTCTTCGTCAATCTCTCCGATTACTACGGTCAACCAGTGGAACTCGCCATGGCCGAAAAAACTGATTCGATTGGTTTGACGACCCCGGTGAGTGACGATGAGACCGGTCTCGGAAGTGGTGACACCGTGGTCAAATTGGCGACCGCTACCCCGACCCGCGAAGAACAGATTATGGCGTTCCTCAAGACTGTGAGAGATGAACGAACCAAGAATCAGGCGGCACCATCGGAAGTCTTTACTGATCGAGTGGCTGCCAGTACCGAAATTATTACGCCGAAACTTGTTGTAGACGAGATCTTTGCCAAGAGTATCAAAGCTGACAGTATTGAGGGACTTTCGTTGTGGACGGACAGAATAGCGAGTCTCCAGGCCAAATACGCGGGACTGGTGCCTGAAACAGAAAATGGTGATGCTACGCCAGCCGATGCTGCTCTTGGCACTGAGCGTACGCTCCTTAATCTCGAGCAGTTTGTGGTGGGGTCATTCACGGCTCGTCTCGATGCGAGTATTCTTGGTAAGCTTTCAGTGACTGGAGCGCTGACTGTAGCAGATGCCGCCGAGTTTCAAGGAGAGACAACGTTTGCTCGGTTGGCTACTTTTATGAACGAGGCACTTTTCCGTGGCAAAGTGGCTTTTGAAAAGGTGCCAACTTTTAGCGCTGATACTGCTGGTTTTGCAACGATCACGGAGGGAGAAAAACGGGTACGAATTACGTTTGACGAGGCTTATGCTCGACAGCCGATTGTGGCAGTAACACTGACGCGTGACATCTCACCGCTCCTTGAGGATAGTGCAGACGATACTCTCCGATCGGATGTAGCAGAGGTGGAGCGTGAGTATGTAAAGGGAGTCTTTGATACCAACATACGCTATATAGTGACAGAGAAAGATCAGACTGGTTTTACTATCTTGCTCTCTGATAAGGCGCCGGCAGACCTTTCTTTTTCCTGGGTAGCCATTGCCGTTGATCGGCCAAGGACTTCGATCTCTCAGCCTGAGAAAGAGGGAGAAGATGGGAAATCTGAGAGGGAGGATGAAATTGTGTTGCCTGAAACTCCAGTCGCTCCGGCCGAAGAAGAGGCATTACTCCCAGAGCCAACTGCCTTGCCTGTAGAGAAAACTCCTACTCTTACGCCAGGTCAAGAGTCTGTAGCTGCTACTCCAGAATCTGAAACCATTTGATGAAGTCCTCTGATTTTTAGTGGTGAAGAAGAGTGACAGATATTTTGTGTTACAATGAGGGGGATTTTATGTCCACTTCCCCGAAGGTATTTTTTGGCGTTTTTCTCATATTTGCCATCGGTGTTATTACTGGCTATGGCCTTTTTGTTTTTCTTGACCGAGATGCCCATAGTAATGTGAGTAGTAATTCCAAACAGATTCGCCAAGTCGGGGAATATCGCTACATCAACCCTCTCCTTGAGTGTGAAGTAGCTGAAGGAACGATTGATGCACGGAAACAAAATTTTCGTGACGAGCTTGTTAGAGAAATAGAGATTATTAAAAAGCAGAACCAATTGACTAAGGTGGCGGTCTATTTTCGTGACCTCAACAACGGTCCAGCCTTTGGTGTAGATGAAGCGGGCGAGTTTTTCCCGGCCTCGCTCCTCAAGGTGCCAGTGATGATGGCTTATTATCGTTGGTCAGAGAAGGAACCTCAACTTTTAGAGACAAAAATTAGCTATCAGAATGAGATAGACTTTGGCTATAAACCAACCATTATTCCCAAAGAGAAGCTTGTTGTGGGCCAGTCGTATTCTGTGAATGAATTGATCCGACATATGATAATTTTTTCTGATAATCAAGCTCTCTATCTTCTCACGCGTAATCTCCCGAAAGTTTATATTGAAGAACTTTTTAAACTTCTCGGTGTAGGAATAGATGTATTAGCTGATTCAGATGCCAAACTTACTGTCAAAGAATATGCCGGTTTTTTCCGTATCCTCTTCAATAGTTCGTATCTTTCTCGCGAGAATTCGGAGAAGGCGCTCCTTCTTCTTGCTTCGACGGATTACAACGATGCGTTGCCAGCTGGGGTACCAAAGGATATTTCTGTTTCCCATAAGTTTGGTGAGGCAGGAACAGGTATGACTGAAAGGCAGCTGCATGACTGTGGAATTGTCTATTTCCCAGATCATCCTTACCTCACCTGCATCATGACCCGGGGCAAGGAGCTCGACAATCTCAAACAATCTATTGTTGATATTTCCAAGTTTATCTACGGGAAAATCGACGAACAGTACTAGTCTTTCTTTGAGAGTCTCTCCCTGGTACAATGAGGAGTACTATGCAATTTTGGGAAGCAGGACTCAATACTGAACAGCGCCGGGCCGTCACTACTGTCGATGGACCAGTTCTTATATTGGCTGGAGCGGGGAGTGGCAAGACCAAGACGCTTACTCACCGTATTGCCTATCTTATCGCTGAGAAAAAAGTATCTTCACACGCTATTTTGGCAGTCACCTTTACCAATAAGGCGGCAGCTGAGATGAAAGAGCGTGTCGAACATCTTCTTGCTAAAGCAGGAGAGGGGGATTTCCGCACCCCAGAATTTATGGGCACGTTTCATAGTCTCTGCGTACGGATTTTGCGTCGTGATATTGAACCGCTTGGGTACAGCAAGAATTTCAATATAATCGACGCTGACGATCAGCTCGGTCTCGTCAAAAAAGCCATGAAGGAACTCGAGATGAATCCGGATCAAATCCGGCCGAGGTCACTCCTCGAGGCTATCTCTACTGCCAAGAATAGACAGATGAGTACCGAGCGGTTTACTGCCGAGGCCCAGAGTTATTTCGAGGAGCTGGTGGCCAAAGTCTATGAACGGTACCAGGCGATGCTCAAAGAGCAGAATAGTCTCGATTTTGATGATCTCATTGCCCTTACGGTAAAGCTTTTCAAAGAACACGAGACTATTCTTGCTCGCTACCAGACGCTCTTCCGGTATATCCTTGTCGACGAGTATCAGGACACCAATCCGCTCCAGTACGAACTCGTGACGCTCCTCGCGGAAAAGCATCGTAACCTCTTCGTCATTGGTGATGATTATCAGTCTATCTATTCCTGGCGTCAGGCAGATATCCGCAATATTCTCTCTTTTGAGGAGGATTATCCCGAAGCTGTTGTCATTACGCTGGATCAAAACTATCGTTCGACACAGAAAATTCTTGATGCCGCTTCGAGTATTATTGAAAACAATCTCCATCAGCGTCACAAAAAACTGTGGACTGAGAAAAAAGAGGGCGATCAGATTACGCTCTATCCAGCGGTAGATGAAAATGACGAGGCAAGATTTATAGTTACGGAGATTCGTTCCGAAAGAGAAAGTGGCCGAGCTTATCGTGATTGTGCCATACTCTACCGGACCAATGCTCAGTCGCGAAGCGTAGAAGAAGCTCTGCTTAAAGCAAGTATCCCGTACCTCATTATTGGTGGAGTCAAGTTTTATAGCCGCAAGGAAATCAAAGATGTCCTGGCGTATCTTCGCTTTCTCGCTAATCCTCGTGACTATCTTGCTCTTGAGCGTCTTATCAATGAACCCAAACGAGGAATTGGCGCTGCCAGTCTCGAGGTCTGGGTGAGCGCGGCACGGGAAAAATCACTCGACTACCTGGCTACCATCCCGCACCTTAGGGAAGGCGGACTGCTCCAAGAGAAAAAACTGAAGGCACTCGAGAGTGTGGCTGAGCTCTTTCTCCATTGGCGCGATAGTCTCGAACATGAAACGAGTCTGACACTCGCGCAGCTTATTGATGTCGTGGTGCGGGAGAGCGGTTACCTCGAGACACTTCGTGATGGGACGACCGAGGGTGAAGTGCGTGAAGAAAACGTCAAAGAACTTCTTTCGGTTGCCAAGAAGTTCGATACGCTTTCGGCGCGAGAGGCACTCAATCGATTTTTGGAAGAAGTGGCTTTGATTGCTGATACTGATTCTTTGGATGAAGGAACAGATGCAGTGCGGCTCATGACGGTACACTCATCCAAGGGGTTGGAATTCCCAGTAGTTTTTCTTATCGGTCTTGAGGAGGGAATTTTCCCACATTCACGGAGTGCTCTCTCTCCATCTGAACTCGAAGAAGAGCGCCGCCTTATGTATGTGGGTCTCACCAGGGCCAAGGAGAAGGCATATCTTCTCCATGCGGAGATGCGTACTCTCTTCGGTGGGATGCAAGTCAACCCACCATCGAGATTTCTCTCTGAAATCCCGACTGAATTAGTGGAGAAGAGGGAACAGAAACCGGAGAGCGCCTTTTTCCCGAGCCGTAAACCTTCATACGGATCATCGTTTGGGTATCGCCGGAAAACTTCTTCGGTGGAAGCACCAAAATCTCCTTCCGAGAAAACAGCTTCTGGCGCGACGGATCTCCGTCCAGGCGATATGGTGGAGCATGATCAGTTTGGGAGTGGTCTCGTACTTTCCCTCGATGGGAAATTGGTATCGGTAGCCTTTAAAAGGGCGGGAGTGAAAAAAATGATGCTCGGGGTTGCACCACTGAGGAAAATCTGAAACAATGGGGGACATGCTTATTTTGTCTCCTCACAACCGATTGTTTCTGGGCACCTTGATCCTCGGGGGAGGACTTTTTTTTGCTTCAGAAAATGTGGGTGCTGAGGGCCCAGTCAAAGATCTTGAAAAGGCGATCAAGTCTGGTAAAAAACAGATTCTTTTTGCAGGCAAAGAGAATGAAGACCTGACTATCAAAGCCAATATAGCCGTAACTGGTACGAGTCCAGACAAAGCATTGATCTACGGTGATATCAAAATGGAGAATGGCTCGTCGCTCTCTAATGTAACCGTAGCAGGAAAAAAGACGGTTATTACGATTGCTAAGGGAGCGAGTGTTACTCTTTCCAATGTCACGGTGCGTGGTGGTTCTGAATCCGGTATCTTTGCTCCAGAAGGTGGTGGTACCCTTACTATCAAAAATTCTCGTATTCTCAAAAATCGCAAAGGTTTTTATATTCTTCCAGGAAAAAATTTGAATATTTCTGGTAACGTAGTGAGCGGCAACGATGAGGAGGGGCTAGATGTCAGAGCGGGAACCTCGGGGAGTATTGTTGGAAATCAGTTTGTGAATAACGGAGAGGGAGGTGCAGAAATCATTGTTGGTTCTGCTCGCCTGACTATTAGTCGGAATACATTTTCAGGGAACAAATCAAGTGGTCTCGCCCTCCAGGCGTATAGCGGCATCGGGAAAGCTCCAGGCAATGTCCAGGTATCAAACAATACCTTCTCCAACAACGGGAACTTTGGCTTGGTTTGTAGCTCGCCCAGTAAGGGAGGGGCTGGTGGCGCCTTTTTTCAGCGGGTGATTAGACTTATTGATAATACCTTTCAGGGGAATAAGGCGGGCAATATTGACCCCGTCTGCGCTACTGCCAATCGCCAGAGTCAAAACGATGACGTATCTCGTTCTCAAACAGAAGTGTCTGCTGACACTGCGCGTATGGAAAGAGAGAAATTGCGCTATGAAGCGATAGAATATTTTGCTACAACTACCACGCTTCTTCATGACGAAGAATATCTTCTAGAGATGAATCTCAATGAATACGAGGCGTCACTTACTCAGACTGAGAGGCTGTTCCATCCAACTTTGTCTCATACGGCTATTGAAAAGACAGTGCGTCAGATCGAGCGCATCAATACTTTGAGGCGGGCGCTCGAAGAATTTCCGGAGGAATGGCTGAGTGACTCGCTTCGAGATGAACGAAATGCTCTGGTCAATGAGTCGCTAAGGCGCATGGAAGAGCTCCGGCAATACTTTGAACGACTCCAAAAGCCACTGTTCTGGCAGTTGGTAAGAGCATGGTAAAGTGGGTATGTATGGCCCACACTTTTGATGCCCCAAAAACTGAACTTGAGAGACTGGCCGGAGGGTTTTTGGGTCATCTTGAAATAGAAATGGGTCGCTCACCGAGAACAATACGATCGTACACAGAAGTTCTGGGGAGTTTTTTTGTTTGGGGCGGATTGAAACGCGCCAAGGATATCACCGCCGAAAGAGTGAGGAGCTACCGTGTTTTTCTCAATCGAAAGACAACGGTGCGAGGAGGAACGCTCAAGCCGACAACTCAGGCTTACCATGCTATCGTCATCCGTACTTTCCTCAAGTATCTGGCTCGAGAGGATGTAGAAACACTTCCGGCAGAAAAAGTAGAAATTGGCCGAGTACCTGAAAGACAAGTAGATTTTCTCGAGGAGGATGAACTGGAACGGCTGCTCGCGAGTCCTGAGGGGGATACACTCAAGTCTCGGCGCGATCGAGCGATTCTCGAACTGCTCTTTTCTGCTGGCCTCCGTGTTTCCGAACTTACTTCTCTTGATCGAGACCAGGTGAATCTTAGAAAAGATGAATTCAGCGTGCGGGGAAAGGGAAATAAACTTCGTATCGTTTTTCTTTCTGAGAGTGCCAAACGGTCCCTTGAATCCTATCTTGATCAGCGAGGAGATGTTGACCCAGCTTTATTTGTAGCTCATGGCAAGAAGGGGCTCGTCAATAAGAAATCAGCTTCACGAGAAAGTAGCCGATTGACGCCTCGAAGTGTCGAGAGATTGGTAAAGTACTATGCCAAAAAGGCAGGTATCGTAAAGGATGTACACCCACACACTCTTCGCCACAGCTTTGCCACCGATCTTCTCCGGAATGGGGCTGATATTCGGGCAGTCCAGACAATGCTCGGTCATGCCTCTATTACCACTACTCAGATTTACACCCACGTAACCAACGAGAGACTCAAGGAAATCCATAAGAATTTTCACGGGAAAAGACGAAGGAAGAAATCGTAGTAGAGACTTTGAGGTGATGGGTCTTGGCTAGAAGCTAGTTTTCTGTTATTATGGAAACCTAAGTTTTAGGGGAGAGATCACTGTTTTTGGCTTAGATAAGCAATTCTTCCAAAAATATAGAATCTCTTCCAAAGGAAAGGACTCGAGTATTTTAGCCCGTATCCGATCTTGGATGGACCGCCTTCGTTTCTGGTTGGATTGGAGAGAGTGGAATACCTGGATTCATCATACCCAGACTCGTTTTCTTATTTGGTTTAAGGAACGTTCTGGATATGTACCAGTCCGACTTTTTCGGCAATACTCAGCACTTGGCTTCGTAGTGCTTTCTTCCCTAACGGTATCTTTGGCCAACGCTACCGAGGAGAGTGGTGGACTCTCTGAAGTAGTTGATGCGCTTGGTTTGATTGATGATGCATCAGTTCGGCATGGATCACCCCAGAGTGCTCAAGGAGTGCATACCGATCATCTTGCTCTGGTACCACTGGCTGAAACCTCTAAAGGTGTGGAAGTAGGAAATGAATCTCTTCTTACAGTAGCTGATGAGGCGTTCCTTTCTCCAGAGAATCAGATGTTTTTAGCGGCAGCCCTTGGGAGTCGGAGTGCTCGTGAACCAGAAGAAGATGGGGGCGTGCGGATCTATACGGTTGCGCAAGGAGATACCGTGTCGGGGATTGCAGCTCGTTTTGGCATAACGATCAATACTATTCTCTGGGCCAATGATCTAGAGAATGTTGATGCTATTCGTCCAGGGGATCAAATCTTTATTTTGCCGGTAGCCGGCTTTTCTTATGTCGTCCAGGCGGGTGACACGATTGATTCTATTGCTGCCAAATATAAATCAGCCAAGGAAAAAATTATTGCTTTCAACGAGCTTCCAGCCAATGGTGAGCTAACCGTAGGTGAAAAGATCACTATTCCTGACGGACAAAAGGAGATACCTCGCCCAGCTCCAGGTACGAATGCCTTGGAAAGGCGGCAGTATGCTTCGGCAACTGGTGGTAGCGCGACAGACATTACCCCTTCATTTGCTCGGCCCAAAGAGGGAAAGCCGGGACAGGGGCATCGTTTTCCTTACGGCTATTGCACTTGGTATGTGGCACAGAAACGCTATGTTCCTTGGCGTGGTAATGCTGGTGCTTGGCTTTTCAATGCGAGGGCTTTTGGATACAAAACCGGTAAGACACCAACCGTTGGCTCTATTGTGGTAACCACCGAGGATCGTTACTATGGCCACGTAGCACTGGTGGAAAAAGTAAATAAAGACACGATCACGGTATCTGAGATGAATTATACCGGCTGGGGGAAGAAAAGCGTCCGGCAGCTCGCCAAAGGGAGCCGGGTGATTAAGGGCTATATCTATTAGGATTTGAGTTCTGAGTCTTTCCCAAGAGAATAATCGGGAATGTTTTGCTTATTGATTTCTTGGAAAGGAAATGGAATTTGTACAAAAAAGCAAAGAGGGATAACAAAGGATGTTGTGCGGGCTCCTCATGTGATGGTACAATAAATACAAAATTCTTTGTCTCGAGAGATTTCTTATGCTCGAGTGTACGGTAAAACGAACACACAAATTTTGGCTCGCTTTTTTCTTGGTTGCTTTCGTGGCACAGGGTGTTTTTTTGACCTCTTCGCTGGCTCATGCAGATAGATGGGGAGGGGCAGATTCAAATGGTACAGTTAATCAGCAAGATTTACCCACACCTACTTCACAAGGGGCTACGGGTACGAATACATCAAATCAGAGTACTACTCAGTCAGATACTGGTACCTCGAGTTCCTGGGGGAGTTGCATCTTGAATTTCCCTACCTGTATTGGGGCTGCTGTGTTGAATGCTCTGACTTCTGCTATGGCTTGGCTGGCCAATGGAGCGGCAGGGCTTTTTGTATGGGTAGTGCAGCCAGAAAATATCTCTGGACCAACGGGGCTTCTCAACAAGGCTTCGATTTATGAGCTCTGGAAGTTTATCAGGGACTTTTTTAATGTCTTTTTCATTCTCATTCTCTTGCTTTCTGCTTTTGCCACGGTATTTCAGGTGGAGAACTTCAGTATCCGCAAGATCTTTCTCAATATTCTCTTGGCAGCTTTGGTGATCAACTTCAGCTTCCCTATCACTCGATTCTTGATTGATATTACTAATGTGCCCATGTACTATTTTCTGAATGCTATTCTTCCCGGGACGGATGGTGGTTTAGGCTTCACAAAGGTATACCTTGGGAGCACGGGAATGTCAGGAATTATGCTGGCCTCAGCTGTCGGGTTTACCAAAGCGTTTCTCAATGTCGTTTTTATGTTTCTGTTTGCCATCTCGCTTTTGGTCTTAGCGGTTATGTTTCTTATTCGGCTTATTGCTCTTACTCTACTGCTCGTACTCTCGCCGATTGGTTTTGCTGCAAGTCTTATGCCTGGATTTCAGGGTGCCGGCAGTAAGTGGTGGGAAGAATTTTGGCGTTATTCGCTCTTTGGCCCATCAGCTGCTCTCATGCTCTTGGTAGCGATGCGTTTCCAGAATGAGCTTGCTAGTGATGGTACGATTGAAACCTTTAATAGAACACTTACAACGATGAGTTCCGGATCAGCTGCGAGTAGCTCCATGGCTCTTGTTGCTTTCTATACCATTCCCTTGGTGCTTATTTGGGCAGCGATCGGTATGGCTAACAAATCGAGTATTGCTGGAGCGGGGCTAGTGGTGGGTCTTGGCTACGGTGCAGCGAAGAAAGTGGGTGGTTGGGGGAAGAAGATGGTAGTAGGTGGTACCAAAGCGATTTTGCCAACCAATGTAGCCAAGGGAGTGGCTACTGGTGTGAAAGATGGTCTTAAGGGAGGTAAGCTCTTTGGTCTCAAGGTTATGCCAAAGGGTCTTACACCAAAGGAACTTAAGAAGAAAGGTGAAGAGCGCGAGGCTTACTGGAAGGGTGTCGGATCAGGTGGCTTTGCTGGTGGAAATAAAGCCAAGGCCGAGCTATTTGATAAGCGGGTTACTGAAAAGGTGAAAGAAAACAAGGAAAATCAAGTGCCTCGCTCAGCGATGATATTGGGTCTTGATCCTGCCAAGAATGATCTTCTGACCCGAACTGCCAACGCATTGTCACTTGCTCAGGCGGGTGAAATTAAGAGCGCTGAGGTTCTGCAAAAAGCTATTGAGGCGGTTGGCGATAATGCTGATGCAGTAGACAAAATCCTTGATGGTGCCAAGTCAGATGCTTTTGATGGTATGGACAAACAGAAATATACCCAGATTCTTTCGAGCTCTGCTTTTGCTCTGAGAAATAATGACGGAGAGCTGATTGATAAGTCAGGCAAGGTCCTGAGTCAGGGGGCTAAACCGGTAATCGACAAGAATAGTGACATGTACAAGGCTCTTGATAGCAAAATGATAAAGGAGGGTCATTTGGATGTAAAAATTGATTTTGAAGTTGATCAGCTTACGGAGGAATTGGGCGGTAATAGAGCAGCAGCACGCCAGAAAGTATATGATGATAATCTCAAGCTAAAAGCGAGTGAGCTCGGGGCTCAATCGAAGTTGCATCAATCAACTTTGGGAACAACTGAGGATAATATGGCTCTCCGTAATTATTTGGAGCAGATGTTCAAAGACGAGCAGTATAAGATAGAAGTCTTGAAGGGGATGAATAATAAAGATCGTCAGGTGTGGATTGTGCCAAAGACTAAGCCGGGGAGCGGGGAAACAGTTTCGTCTGGCGGCATAGTAATTCCTCAGGAGTATAATTCGAAGCGACCGGATAATAGTAGGTAGTGTTATGAGTACGGTTTTCTATCCGATGCTGGCGGAAATGGCGGGGTCCGATGACCTGGTTTCTGTTTGGTCTAAATTTGATTCTTTACCCAGAAATATTCAAGATGTTCTTACCTCTGATCTGCTTCCAAAAAAACTAGAACAATTATCTAGTCAATTTTCTTTTGATGAAGAGACAGCATTGTTTGTGAGTATTTTAGTGAGGAGTATTTTCTTTCAAGAAGTTGATTTTCAGAAAGGAACAGACCAGATGAATAGCTATTTTCAGAAAAAAGGGAGAAATCCACAGGATGCAAGTCAGGTCATGGAGTTTATCCAGAAGGAGGTAATGACTATTGTTCCTCCAAAACCGGTGATTCAGCAAACCTCAGTGGGGACGAAAAAAGAACCGGTCCGTGAGTATGTAAAATTACCTCTTCTGAAGGCGTTAGCTGACTATCCACGGCTCAATGAGCAACTTATCACAGCAGAGAAGATTCGGATAAAGTCGCAGCCAGAACCAGCTCGCCCAAATTTGGCTAATTGGATTCGCTATTATCGCGACGAGCTCGGTATTGGGTTTCATGATCAGGTTACGCGAGGGAAATTTCTTTTTCAATCCGAAAACGGGAAGAAACTTTCCGCCGAGGAAAGAGAACGCATTCATTTGGTACTCAAGTCTTTGGAAGAAGAGTTTCCTTTGGAGATAAATGGGGAACAGGGGACTATTGTTTTTCCAGTAAGAACTCAACCAAGTCCAGTTTCGAGTGCCTTTCCAAAGCAGTCTGAACTGAACGCTCCTGCTCGATCGGTGAAGCCATTTACACCGAACATCCTCGCTCCAACAATGCCCTCTTCTCCTGTCTCAACTCCTCGAGTAGCTGAAAAAACAGCTATTCCTACCGGGAAGACTTCCTTTTTTTCTGGAACTTTTGGTGCCGGGAAAAATGTTGCTGATGATACTTTGCATTTTTCGACTGGTCACGTACTACCGAGCGAAAAACAAACGGATCAACCAACGAACATTCCAAAACAAGGAGTGTCTCCTGCTCCATCTTTTTCTTCAACGTTTGGGATGACTGGTATTAGTCAAAACCGTGGAGGAGCTCTCCCGCGCAGCCCCTATTCTATCAGGCCCCTTCGTATGCGAGAGGATACCAATCATGAGACTGAAGCGCGGTAGTTTTCTTCGAAAATAGATACTCACAGAAATATATGATGTCCAATGTTCCACAATTTATTGACATTGAAGATAAAGTAGCTGGGCCACTGACTTGGAGACAGCTTCTTTGGGTGATTGCTATGGGTATCATCCTCTTGGTGCTCTACAATATGCTTCCCGGGATCGCTTTTGTAGTAGTTGCTATCCCCATCGTGCTTTTCTTTTCCGCTCTCGCCTTTTATCGACCCCAGGGGCAATCCCTCATTAGTTTTCTTGGTCATGGATTCTTTTTCTTTTTTCGTCCCAAAGTAGCGGTTTGGGAAAGACCAGTAGTTCGTCCTCGAGCTGTGTCAGCTGCCAAGCCCCAGCGTCAAACGGAACTAGGTCAATCCAAGGGTGTTTCTCGTGAAGAGTTGCGTAACCTTGCCAAGATGTTGGATACTGTTCAATAGGTAATAATATTTTCTGTCATGGAATTTCTCTCAAAAAACCAAGGAAAACCCAGTGGATCAAGTACTCAGAAATATGTTGATGTGGATGCTATTCGTAATGGGGTAATTATCTTGAAAAATGGCGGGCTCAGGGCAGTAGTCTTGGTTTCATCAATTAACTTTGATCTCAAATCAAGCGTCGAACAGGAGGCTATTATTGCTCAGTACCAAAACCTCTTAAATTCACTTGATTTTCCTATTCAGATTGTTATTCAGTCACGCCGATTTAATATTGATCCCTATATAGAACGTCTCAAACAAGAGGAAAGCCAGCAGCTCAACGATTTACTAAGGTTGCAGATGACAGAGTACCAGGAATTTATTAAAAACCTCAATGAAGTCTCGAATATTGTTGCTAAGCAATTCTATATTGTAGTCCCTTTTTCTACAGTAGAAAGTAATGAGGGGGGATTTTTCCAGACTTTATCTAATATATTCAATCAAAAAAAAGCAGCCACTTTTCAGGGTGAAATGTTTGAGTCGTTTCGTTCTCAACTCTTGCAGCGAGTAGAGCATGTTATGAATGGGCTTTCCCCGATTGGACTTCGCGGAACAGTCTTGGGTACTGAGGAAATCATTGAACTTCTTTATAATAGCTACAATCCTTCTCTTTTTACGACGAGTATTATCAAGAATGTTGATGCGCTTGAACTTAATCCGACCAATTGATTTTTCGTATCATGTCACGAGAACTTATCATTTTTGATCGTCCGACTAAAAAGAAATCTACAGTATCAGTTACTGATGCTGCCCCTTCAGATAGTGGAGAGGTAGCGAAAAAGACGCGCGTCACTGTGGCCCCAGTGACTCCTCGAGTGGCTCCGGTAAAAAAAGGAGCGGGGAGTACTAAGGCGGGGACGGCTAAAGCCACTTCATCAGTACCAATGTCAAAACCATCGACGAGAATAGCAAAGAAAAAATCTGAACCAGAGATAGGGCAAGAGTCCGTGAGACCTGCGCCAAAGATTGCTCCTGTCCCGAGTGTTTTTCAGCGTGAGCTTAGTGGTGAGGATGATGCAAAAGATGAGGGGATTATTGAGTTACCCCAGCCAATAGCCTCAACTGAAAGAACAGAACAGTCAGTAGCGAGACATAAGGATAGAGTGGCTATTCCTGATCTCTCAAATCCTTTTCCAGATTTAGATCAAGAAGAGTCCAGAGAGACTCAAGTCATTCAAAACGAGAAACCATCGGCTGGGAAAAAATCCGGATGGCTCCCTTTCCAAAAATCAAAATCTGTCGCTCGCCCAGTTTCTTCTAGCCGAATTGAGGAAGATATGGATGTTCAGGCAGGGTCTGTAGATGTCGAGGCACTCTATGCCCGAGGTCTTGCTACTATCAAAGATCTGATCGCCCCACCAGCTATTAAAGTCACGACCAATGTGATGCAGATCGGAGACGTTATGTCTCGGACGCTATTTGTCATAGCTTACCCACGTTTTCTTTCGACTAATTGGTTTAGCCCGATCGTCAATATCGATTTTGCCATGGACACGGCCCTGTTCGTCCACCCTATTGATACGGCTGATATCCTCAAGACTCTGCGTAAACAAGCGACCCAAGTTCAATCTCAGATGAATATTGAGATGGAGGATGGTAAGATTCGAGACCCAGTTCTTGAGGCGGCTCTTCAAAACATCGAAGAACTTCGTGATCGATTGCAGCAGGGTACGGAAAAGTTTTTTCGCTTCGGACTCTATATTACTCTTTATGGATCGGACGAAAAGGATCTCAACTCCAAAACTCAGTCAATCGAGGCACTTCTCGAGGCGCAGCTCGTCTACACGAAGCCAGCAGTTCTTCGGATGGACAAGGGATTTGCTGCTACGAGACCTCTGGGAAACGATGTGCTTGATGTGGCTAATAATCTCAACACCGAGCCGCTTTCCACCACCTTCCCATTTGTTTCTTCGGATCTCTCTTCTAATGAAGGGATCTTGTACGGCATTAATAGACACAACAATAGCCTGATTCTCTTCGATCGCTTTAAGATGGAGAATGCCAACATGGTTGTCTTTGCCAAGTCTGGTGCTGGAAAAAGTTATACGGTAAAACTTGAAGTGCTCAGGTCACTTATGTTTGGCACTGATGTGATCATTATCGACCCAGAAAATGAATACAAGCATCTGTGTGAAACAGTTGGTGGATCATTTATTCCGATTTCTTTGAGTTCTAGTATTCATCTCAATCCTTTTGATTTACCTAAAACAAGAGAAGGTGAGGATCGAGAAGGGGTATTTCGGAATGCTATTGCTAACTTGGTAGGACTGCTTCATCTTATGCTAGGCACTCTGACGCCAGAGGAGGATTCTATTCTTGATCAGGCAATTCGTGAGGCGTATGCTATTCGTGATATCCACCCAGGTACAGATTTTTCTCAATTAACACCAGCGTCTTATCCCACGATGTCAGATCTCTATGCTGCTCTACGAAATATGGAGGGGGCAGAGTCGCTTGCTACTCGGTTGGAACGGTATACGGAAGGTATTTTTTCAGGATTTCTTAATCATCAGACAAATATTGAGACAGAGAATCAACTGACGGTGTTTAATATCCGTGATTTGGAGGAAGAGCTGCGGCCCATCGCTATGTACATGGTGCTTCAGCACATCTGGAATGAAATTCGATCAACTCTGAAGAGACGAATTATTGTGGTCGATGAAGCTTGGCTTATGATGCAAAATGAAGATGCTGCAGCCTTTTTGTTCGGAATTGCGAAACGTTGTCGTAAATATTTTACTGGTCTCACGACGATTACACAGGATATTAGTGATTTTATGTCATCTCGTTATGGGAAGCCGATTGTTACCAACTCATCAATGCAGCTTCTCTTGAGACAGTCACCAGCCTCGGTAGACTATGTGGCTGAAACTTTTTATCTCACTGATCATGAGAAGTTTCTCTTGCTTGAATCCAATGTTGGTGAGGGAATATTCTTTGCTGGAACCAAACATGCTGCTATCAAGGTGATTGCCTCGTATAGCGAGGATCAAATCATTACCTCTGATCCCAGACAATTACTTGAAATTGAGGAGGCAAAAAGAGAGTTTGATGCCAATAACCCGTAGGGACAATTACTAGTATGGCAGGGCCTCATAGCGCGCTTTATAGAGAGAGTCAAGCTGATTTTTTTCGCATGCGAAACAAAGTTAGTTTCACCGGAGAAAAGCCATCGTGGCTTCTCTATATGATAGTGGGAGTATTTGCGCTCCTTAAGGATATGCTCGATATTGTTTTTGGTGTGTTTCCTGGTCTTGGGACGGTTGTTAGCTTAACGTTAGGATTTGGTTTTTCGGTGATTATTTTTCTTCTCCTTTCTATTTTTGATCGCTCTGGGGCTGGGTCAGGTAAGAATCGAGCTGTTGCGAAGCAGTTTACTCGTCGTTTTATTACCCTCTTGGGAACGCTATTAGTGGATATACTTCCAATTGTAAATTTTCTTCCCGTGGCGACACTTTCTATCATGATTTTGTATTGGCTCGCCAAACGAGATTGGAAGAGGGGGCAGCGGACGCATCAGAAAGAGCTGCGCCAAATGCAGAGAATGTTGTATGCTTAAAGAAAGGCATCTATGCATACACTCATGTTGATACTGGCCAGAAATAAAGAGTTCTTGGTGACTTCCTTGGTGGTGATGGTCTCTATTCTTTTTCTTGGTTATTTTAAAGAAAGTAGTCAAATCAGCCCAGCTTTACAGGGGCTTATAGTAGCCGTGGCTGTTTTTTTGGTAATACCTTTGTTTTATTGTAAAATAGTACTGGAGCAGCCACTTTCGAGGCTTGGTTTTCAGAGGGGGAATCCTTGGGCAGGGATTGGCGGGTCAGTGCTTGCTCTCGGTATTGCTCTCAGTGCCCTTTTTGTTCTTTGGAACTTCACCCCTCTTTTGGAGGGGTACCGCCTCCCAGTGGCTGTTGAAGAGCAATTTCTTTTCTTCGTTCTCTATGAAGTTTTGCTCAATGGTCTTTTTCTCTTTCTGTTTGAAGTGTTTTTTCGGGGAATGATCCTTCTTCTGTGGTTAAGGGACTTTCGTATTTGGGGAGTGTTTCTCCAAGCCCTTGTCTTCACCGGTATTCTTTATCTGAGTGGCGATATGAGCAACGGTATCAATCCTCAGACTCTCCCAATGCTCCTCTTTGCTCCTTTTGCTGGTCTAATTGCGTATCAGTCACGATCAATTTGGTATAGCTTTGGGGCCTCGTGGTTTTTTATTCTTCTCGTAGATGCGCTCGTGCTTATTTTACGTTAATACCTATGTTATTTTCAGTACATCCAAAAAGGACATTTTTGCAAAAGATTTTTAGCCTGTTTGGAATTATCGGTCTTTTACTCCCTTCGACGACACCTATTTATGCAGGCCTTTTTAGCGCTCCTAAAGTGCCAATGCCAAATGCCAATGAATTTGCTTCTGACATGGAACAGCGCTATCACATTAATACTGAAAATATCCAGGATCAGGGAGAAACACTCAATGTAAGCGAGAACAAAAAAGGAACTCCACAAGTATCTCTTTTCTTTACCCCAAGCGACCCTCAGGAGGGTCAGAAGGTTACTGCTCGCGCCTTTCCAATCTATTTTTCTAGCGAGTCTAGTGAAATGTACTTTACCTGGTATCTGCAGCGAAAAGAGTGTGTCAAGAATAACGCACCTTCTGCAGCTGTCCGGACTCGCTGTGACCTCAATAATGATAGTCGAATAAATGTAGAAGATTGGAAGATTGAAGCGGCAAGAATTATTGCAACCAATGGTTATGATGCTAACTACACCAATTATTCAGCGGACTCAGACAATGATGGTTACACGGCTCGTTTTGGCGGTGACAGCCGGGTCAACGTTCCCAATCACTGTTATTATCATGATAACTCAAAAGGGGAAAATTATGAGTTGGTAGGCGATGCTGGTACGACAACTTTTAATTGCGCCAGTGGATTACAGCCCGTCTGCATGGAAGCGAATGTGGCCGTCGACCCCGGGGAATTTAGTGCTGGTGGCACGGGTGGTACAGGTACAGGTGGTTCTGGCTCAGGTGGTGATGGTGGCGGCTCTGGAACGGGTGGCTCCGGTGGGTCTGCTACTGGCGGTACTGGTACTGGGGGAAATGGATCGGTCATTGGTGACTCGTTTGATGTAACTGGTAATGGTGACACGGTGACTGGCTTCCCATACTGTTCTGGTGGTACCGTCGCTTGTATCACTGGTACCCCTTGTTGTGTGAGTAATCCATCCACGGCTACAAATTGTACCGTAAATATCACGGGGTCATCATGTTCTGCCGAGACAAGCGGTGATAGTGGGCCAGTTTGTAGACATCTCTTTCCTAAACCTTCAGGATTTACAAGTGGAGATGGTGATTTTGGTAAAGATGAAGAAAGATTTTGGCGCACCGATCCAAGTGATCCGAATACTTCTGATAATGGCAATAAAGACGAGGCTAATGTAGTTGGTCTTGGTCAGGAGGGATTTACTTGGAACTATAGTCGAGGAGACAAGGTCGGAGTGGTGGTTGAGGGCGCCTCGATGATTCCTACCAAGCATGATGATTCGTCAAACATGATCATGTGGGCGTTTTCCAAAAATACTTGTGACTACAGGAAATATGGAGCTGATGTTGGGACCTATCAGAAATCGGTACGTGGTTATACTGTGACAATTCCCACAACGGATCTTGATATTAATAATTGCCTTGAAGACAACTTGGTTGACCCTCTGGAGGGTGGGCAAGGAACGGGTCTCGAAGTAGAACTCAATGCTACCCCAACTGATCCAATAAATGATAGTACTGGTGGTAATACGGGGGATATTATTACAGTTACCACAAGTGTAAATAATTCTTCGCAAGAGCTTCGTAGTACTTTCTTTGATTGGAAAGTGTACATATCCAAAGATGGGACAGCCAATCCAACGGCTGGCTGGGAGAATATCAATGCTTATCTCATGGGTCAAAAGATGTTGACCCAGACCAAAGGAAATGGTCTTGATTCTTTGACGCTTGCTCTCAATGTGCCTGACGCTGATGTGAGGCGTTTTCTTTCTGGAGGAGTAGGATACCTTAAGTTTCAGGTGGATGTAGCTGAAAACTTTTCAGCCTCTGGAGCGAATCGTCGTGGTAAGTCAGATATTATTGTTAAATTTATCTCGACTGCTGAGCGTATCGCTGCCTATATCGTGAATGTAAATGGTGATCCTGCCAAACTCTCTCTCAATGAACAAAAAGAAATTTGTAGTGGTACGGTAAATCCGGCTGATAATGAAGAACGAAAGATTCTTACCAAGCTTGATGCTAAACTCTGTCGAGTGATCAAAAATGAGATTATTGGTCTCAAGGTGATCTATCCGACTGATGGGAATGCCTTTACGAATTTCAACTGGACGATCAATGGCTTGCCCCTCGTGTGTAATACACAGGTATCAGCGAGTTGTGCTAATGAGGCTCAGGGGGGGATAAACTTTTTCCCTATAATTGGAAATATTGGTGATGTCTTTACTATTACTGTTTCTGCGACACGTTCTCAGGATGTGGCTGGGATTTTTGATACCGATGTCACTCGTCCGACAGTGAGCGAGAAGACTATTACGCTCTCTCGAGCCTTCAAAATAGTAGAGCCAGGAGTCTCAATAGCTTCAGCTGATACTGATCAAGCCTGGCCAAAGGTCTTGGGAAAGTATGTTGATGCTAATGGGAAGCAGTATACTGATTACAGCAAGACAACCCTCCAAGCCTTTGCTGGTTCAACAGTAAGACTCAAAGCAGAGTTTACCCCTGACTTTCTTGGTTCCTATACTCCGCCACAGGTAGAGCGATCCTGGGCAGTGGATGGCGAGTCTGTGGGGGATGGTACGAGTAACGAAATTAGTTTTTCTACTCTGAAAAAACCTGGAGAGATATATAATGTCACGCTTTCTTCGGCATATCGCCCAAGTGCTCTTGTAAGAAAGGCTCTGCAGGATATTTGGAAAATCTCTGCCTTGGACTCGACAGAACTCTATTTCAAAACAGAATCGCAATTGGAGCATCCGGAGCAGGTTGATCTTGGGAAGGCAGGACAAAACAAGTATCTGGCGCTTCTTTCGAGCTATGTGCCAGCGCCACTCTTGTTTGCGGTAAGGATATTTCTTTCTGTGGGACTCATTATCTTTGTGACCGGATTTCTCTTTGCTCTTATCCCTAATGCTCCTACAAGACCAGCCGCTTTTATTCGAAGGCGTTAGTAAGATTTGGTGGGTAGTAGTAGAAAATAAAAGCACCAGAAGTACACTGGTGCTTTTTGTGCCGCGGGAGAGACTCGAACTCTCATGCCTTTGCAGGCGCCAGCTCCTAAGGCTGGTGTGTCTACCAATTCCACCACCACGGCTTATTAGGCGAGAAGAGTTAATTCTCCCGCGCTACTGCGTATCCTCTCTATCTCTTCTCGGAGCGCCCCCTCATGATCGTATTCCCCATGATGACGAGTCTCTTGTCCGTACGTCTCCTTTTTTTGATCTAAATGAATACTGAAAACATATCTACCAGATTCAGTTTTAACATAACAATGGAATCGAGGAAAGCCCCCTTGACCAAGAGGGCGGACGAAGCTCATCTCATTTTCCTTTTGATACTGAAAAATATAGCCAAGCCTACGCATAATAGTAACGGCATTATCAGTAGTATGATCAAGAGTGAAACGCATATTCTCTTCTTTCTTCTTTGAATTATGTGGTCGGGGTGCCGGGAATTGAACCCGGATTACATGCACCCGAAGCATGCGTAATGCCGTTATACCACACCCCGTGGGAGGTCGTCTGATCCCTTACTGAACTCTATGGACGTCCTTGATATTCTGATCATCCTCGAGGCGTTTTTCCTCAATTCGTTCCTTGGCGAGAGAACGTAAAGTTTCCAGGTCATTATCCATGAGTTTATGAGCTCGGTCAAGAAGGACGTCCCGTTCATTTTTCTTGGCATCTTCAATGACTTCGGCTAGAAGACAATCAAGAAGTGCTCCAACCTTTGGTCCAGGCTTCAGCTTTAGCTTTTCCATGAGTTCCTTTCCATCGATTTTGAGCATTTTAACAGAAATAGCATCTCGGGAAACCTTATCAATCATGTATTCGAGGTGGCGGAGTTTGTAGGGTTTAGCTTTGGGTACCCCTGACCCGAGTCGATCACCAATACGGACAGCCATAAGATCATCCATATTTTCTGGTCCAACTCTCCGAAGAAGGCGGCGGACACTTGCCTCAGTGACTTCACCAACATTGTAATAGAAGAGATGGTTATCGACGAGTAGAGAAGCATGATCAATTATTTTTTTGGGATAGCGAAGTCTTTCAAGAACCCGTTTTGTTATACGAGCACCGACATGATCGTGATTGTAGAAGGTAGCGCGATAACCTTCACCACGTTTTGTATCAGGCTTACCAATATCATGAAAGAGAGCAGCCAGTCGCACGGCGAGCTTATCAGATGGACAAGTCTCGAGCGCTCTCAGGTTATGTTCCCAGACGGTATAGATATGGTGGAGATTTTGTGTGACGCCTATACCTCGCTCGAGCTCAGGGAGAAAATAGCCAAGAACATGAGCTTCGTGGAGTAATTCTATTCCTTGGCGAGGATGTGAAGAGGTAACAATACGAGAAAATTCATCCCGGATCCTCTCAATGGAGAGGGCTCCTACTCGGCTTGAGAGGTTTCGGAGAGCATCCCACGTAGAGGGTTCAATTGTCCAGTCAAGTTTTTCCCTCTTCCAGTCACCACTCGAGAGTTCGGTAACGAGGCGAATAGCTCGGAGAATACGGAGAGCATCTTCCTCAAATCGTTCTGTAGGATTACCTACAGCACGAATTATTTTTTGATGAAGATCATCTTTCCCCCCGAAGGGATCAATAAGAGTAAGGCTGCAGGAAATTAATTGAGTGTCGCTTGGCTTGTCTGGAGAGGTACTGATTGATTGGTTTAACTTGGCAGCAAGAGCATTGACGGTAAAATCACGACGACCCAGGTCTTCTTCAATCGTTTCAACAAACTCCACAATATCTGGGTGTCTCTGATCAGTGTAGTTTGATTCAGTGCGATAGGTCGTTACTTCGATGAGATCAGTTGCTTGGTCTTCTGGTGTTGTTTTGAGGAAGCGCCCTACTTTTATACCCACCGTGCCGAAAGTATTTTCGTATACTGACTCAGGAAAAATTTTCTGAATTGCCTCAGGTTTAGCATCGGTAGTGATATCCCAATCTTTTGGTTCACGACCAAGAAGGAGATCACGGAGTGATCCACCAACGACAAAAGCCTCGAAACCATGAGTTTCAAGAAGACGAACAACATCAACAACTGGTTGAGGAATGTCTACACGCATTAAAAAATCATTATTCCCTGTGCGAAAAAGAGCTGATTTTTGCACGGGATTCGATCGAGAGAGGCGGTTTTATAGCCGGCGACGTTTTTCTTCTACCGTGTAAGATACAAGCGTATCACCAGCAGCAATCTTCACTGATCCCTCAAAGACTACACCACACTCATTCCCTTGACCTACCTCGTCAGCATTTTCTTTATTGCGTTGGAGGTTAGTCATGAGGCCATCGCCGATAATTTCTCCATCACGTTTTATTTCAATTCGAGACTTGCGAATCATTTTTCCACTGGCGACACGGCCACCAACGATCATATCTCGCTTACCTGTTTTGAATATCGCTAATACGGAAAGTGTGCCATGATCAGTGCGGATGATTTCTGGAGGCAAAAGATTAGCCATCTCATCTTTTACGGCCTCGACGAGTTTATAAATAATGTTAAAGCTTTTGATTGGTACCTTGGCGGTTTCAGCCATACGTTTGGCAACGCTAGTAGGATCAACATTGAATCCAAAAATATGAGCCCCAGAGCTTTCTGCTAGTTTCACATCTGATTCGGTAATAGAGCCAACCCCAGTCATGATTTCATCAAGAGCTACTTCAGGATGGTTGATAGTACCAAGAATTTGCTGGATAGCTTCGAGCGACCCCTGGACATCAGCTTTAAGAATGACAGGGAAATGTTTGATGGTTTCGTCCTCCTTTTTGGCCACTCGTTTTACCTCTCCCTCTTTCAGGAGGGCCTCTTGGGATTTGAGCCTAGCGAGTGATTTCCCTGAAACGACTTGGACGACGTCGTTTACCTGAGGAACATCCCCAAAACCATACAGGGTAGCCGGGAAAGATGGGGTAACAATCTCTCGATTTTTACCAGTGAAATCTTCAAGACGTCGGACTCGACCAAAAACACTGCCAGCAATAATATCTTGACCGACTTTGAGAGTGCCGGTTTTGACAAGGATGGTAGCTACCGGACCTTTTTGTGGGTCGAGATGGGATTCGAGTACTACTGCGAGTCCATCGCGTTTGGTATCAGCCTGGAAATTCTCTACCTCGGCTACGAGGAGAATAGATTCGAGAAGTTTATCGATGTTGAGGCCACTTTTGGCACTGACCTCGACACAGATAACATCACCTCCCCATCCCTCAAAGAGAATACCGTGTTCAGCGAGTTCCTGTTTGACACGGTCTGGTCTTGCTTCTGGCTTGTCGATTTTGTTGATGGCTACGATGACTGGGAGTTTTTTCTCATTGATAAATTGGATAACCTCTTTGGTCTGAGGACGAACACCATCATCAGCAGCCACGACCAAGATAGCAATATCTGCAATCGAGACACCACGTTCACGCATTCCAGAGAAAGCTTCATGTCCTGGAGTATCAATAAAGGTGATGATCTGACCATGTTTCTTGACCTGATAGGCACTGATTTTTTGAGTGATGCCACCAGCTTCTCCAGCAGCCACGTTAGCCTTGCGGATCGTATCGAGCAGGGTCGTCTTCCCGTGATCAACATGTCCAAGGATAGTAACAATCGGTGGGCGGGACTCGAGCGGTCGTTCGCTCTCGCTTTTTTCGTTGGCACAAATTTTGGTGAGGTCTTCGAGCGTGAGGGAGCCGGCTTTTTCCTCAGTACTTTCAGTGGCTTGAAAGCCGAGTTCGCTGGCAATGATAGAGGCAGTATCAAAATCAATTTCCTCGTTGATAGTGGCGAGGATTTTGTTCTTCATGAGCTCGGTAATAATAGTTGCTACCGGAACATGTAGAAGCTCCGCAAACTTTTTGACAGTTACGGTTTCTGGGAGAGCAACTATTTTTTGATTCGTGTCTGACATGAGATATGAGAATTAGTAACTAAAGTTTTTTCTCTTGTGAAGAAAGTATAGCCTCGTGAATGACAGCCTTCTCTTCTTCCGTAAAGGGGAATCCGTCAGCGGCCCCATTCTTTACTGGTTTAGCGTAAGCGCGAGTTCCCTCACGAGTGTGGAGTGACGAGAAGACCACCCCAGAATTTTTCCCATTGAGGAGAGCTACAGCATAACTCTGGTTCCCTCCAACTTCCTTGAAAGGATTGAAGCGCATGACAGCTGTCTTATGGAGGCTCTTGACCCCAAGCTGGTGAAGTCCATTGGAGATAGTGAAGAGTTCCTGGATTTCTTCGTCGAGCTCACGGAGAGATTCACGAGTTTCCAAAAGGACTGTCTCGAGATCCTTCCCGTCTTTCCCAGAAAGAAAGGCACTGAGGAGTCTCTGGAGTCGCTTGAGTTCGCGATGTTCATACCAGAGCACTCCTCCGATAATGACGAATCCAAGCAGAGCAAAACTGAGAATAGCGGGGAGAACCCACGAGGATAAAGAGGCGACCATAAGACTCTAGTGCGAAGCCTAGCATCATTTGCCTCTCTCGTAAACTGTCCAGACCACTCTTTTTTGGTAGGGGTTTTATGGAGAGTCTGGGACACTGGTAACATCGATTCCGGCATGGGGTAATCGGGACTTTCTTGATGAGGAGTAGCGGATGATCCTCCCTGAGGAATTTTTTCAAATCCCATGTAGTTTGGTCTGTAAAAGTTGCTCAGGGTGTATACTGAGTATGAATAAAGTATAACGTATGATCAAACTTATTGGGGTGGTGCTAGTGGTAGTGCTTGCGGCGGGTGGGGTATGGTGGTGGCAAACAAAGCAATCAGAGTCAATGCCCGGAGCTGCGGTGAATGGTGATGATCAAACTCCTGAGAGTGATCCGACAGATTTATCTCTTAAGGAAACAGGTAAACAAATAATTACTTCGATTGGTGAAGCGATGAATTTTGGTCATCAGATGCGGTGCCAATTTACAACAGGAGAAGGTGATCAGATGACTAGTTCGATGGTCTATGTTGCCGGTGAGCAATTCTGGACAACTGCAGCCGTGGGCGGGATCAAGACGAATGCTCTCTTTGATGGTGAGAATCAGTATGTTTGGATGGAGGGAAATAAAGAGGGTATGAAGTTCAGTAAGGCTTGTCTTGAGAGTTTCCGCGGAAAACCAACAGATGCTTCTATCAAGGATTATCGGAATGAGTTTGATCTGGCTCAGAATGTCCAGTGTGAACCAGTGGAGATGAGGCCGATAAGTATGTCAGTTCCACAGGACGTTATTTTTACTGATCAGTGCGCCATGTTGCAGGAGTCGCTCAAGATGATGGAAGAGATGAAGGAGAAGCTTCCTGCTGGAATGGAAATACCAACGATGCCTCAGATGGCCCAATAGGGTAAGTAAGAGGGTGATGTGAGAAAACAAAAGAGACCTTCATAAGCGAAGGTCTCTTTTGTTTCACAAGTAGGCATCCCTAGAATGGGTCAGCTAGAAGGGACTTTAACAGCTTGGAGAGAGGAATAGAGGCAACCCCGATGACTTTGTCAGCCCCTCCATAGTAGGTAATGAGGGTATTGTCTCGGACAACGGCTCCACAGGGAAAAACAACATTCGGGACGACGCCGACTTTTTCGAATTCTTTTTCTGGCTCAAAAAGAGGGTGAAGGCTGCGGCCGATCACTTTTTCGGGATGCTCCAGGTCAAGGAGGATAGCACCGACACGGTACTGGCTATCATGTTCGGATACTCCATGATAGAGAATCAGCCAGCCTGATCGGGTTTTGATAGGAGCAGTATTGATACCAATTTTTTTGCTGTCCCAGAATCCTGGGCGAGGAAAAATAAAGGGATTGTGAACCAGCCAAGTAGTTGCTCCATCAAAATTGAGTGACGAAACAAAGTTAATATCAATGGATGGTTGGATACGATGGAGGATAACGTATTGGTCATTAATTTTTTCTGGGAAGAGGCAGGCATCTTTATCGTCTATTCCGGGAGGAGAGATGAGGACTGGCTCGCTAAAGCGATCAAAGCGGTAAGCAAGGAAATCGCGTACAGCAATAGTGGAGAGAGCCACCCTTGGGGGGTTGATGGTATCGACAGCGGTATACAGCATGTAGTACGTATCGTCGAAGCGAGTAAGGCGCGGATCTTCACAACCAGAGTTGCCACCAGACTGTTTTATTTCAAATGGTGCTCGTGGTACATAAACTGGATTAGGGAGTCTTCTGGTGATACGGAAAGCATTGTGACTTTCGGCATAACCGAGAACAGAAGTGTCATCATCTCCCATCGCTCGATACAAAATACGTACAGTCCCATCTTCATCAATGGCAGCTGGGTTAAACACAGCTTTCTTCTCCCAGTTATGATCAGCAACTGGTTCAAGAATAGGTTTTTTCCCATGTCGTTTGAGCTTGGCTCTTGATGCTGGTTTGGCGAGGATTTCTTTGAGTAACATTTTGAGACTGCCAGTAGCGACACAGGTGGTGGTATCGGCGGCACCATAGTAAACCGAGAGGGTATCACCACGGAGAGTGAGACCGGTGGGGAAAACAATATTTTTGACTTTGCCATAGCGCTCGTATTCTTCTTCTGGGGTAAGGAGCGGCATGGTGGTTCGACCGAGCACTTTGCGAGGATTTTTGAGATCAAGGAGAAGAGCTTCGAGGGTGAAGAGAGGGTTATCGGTAAGATAATTTTGAATATACGAATAGACAAGGAGCCAACCTTTTTTTGTTTTGATAGGTGGTGTACCGATTTCGATATGATCTTTTTCTTCTCGCTGTAGTTCAAAGCTATGTTTTTCCAAGTTTTGATACCAGGTTAGCCAGCGTTCTTTGTCCCACATTTCCTCGACATGGTCAAAAGTAGCGAGAGCGATAGTTGCTGGTGGTTGATCGGTGTTTACGGAAAGGAGCGTCCAAATCTTTCCATTGATACGCTCGGGAAACATGGTCATCGCCTTGGCATTGAATGGAGTAAGGTGATGCTTTTCAAACCTCTTGAAATCTTTGGTGACGCCTAGCCCAACCGTGATGCCTTCAGCACGAAAGGGGAATTCAGAAAGGGCCGTATAGAACACGTAATACTGATCTTCGAATTTGGTCACTCTTGGATCCTCGCAGCCGTAGCGTTCCCAGTGTTCCTCGGGTTCAAAAGCAATACGGTGTTTTTTGAAATGAATACCGTCGCTGCTCTCCACATGGCCAATAGAAGAAAGAGAAAGCCAGGGCCCATCTTCATGGAGGAGTGGAAGTGATTGGGCACGATAAAAAAGATGAGTCTTCCCCTTTTCGCGAAGGGCTGATCCGTTGAAAGCTCCTTCAGCTTCCCAGGGAAGATCACTCTCTGGCACGAGGATAGGATTTTCAAACGATCGCTTAAGAAAGGGCATAGGGTAAAGTTTAGGAGCGTTTACGGATGTGCATTTTTTGGAGGGTAGGGGATTTTTCTTTGAGGAGGTCTTTGAGGAAGGTGTCGATATTGGCTGTTGCCACGGCACAGCTTCGATCAGAGGCACCGTAGTACACAAAAAGAGTTTTGTCTTTAATAACAGCACCACAGACGTACACTACGCCACGTTTGTGGCCACTATTTTCATAGTCTGTATCTGGTTCGAGTACTGGCTCGAGCGCTCGGCAGAGAATTTTTTCGGGCTGCTTTTTATCGAGGAGCATAACTCCCACTTTGTACTTGCCAGGGTCACGCATGTCCATGCCGTGATAGAAAACAAGCCAGCCATATTTTGTTGGGATAGGTGGAGCACCAGCTCCGCGGACAATATTGTCCCAGGCAGCCAATCTTTCGGAATCAATATATCCACGACCACCATGAGAAGAAAGACTTTCGATGAAGTGACTCTTCCCAAGCTGATCAAGACTGTCGAGGTATTCGATTTTTATTTCTGGTGTCAGACCATGGAGGATAGCAAACTTCCCATGGATTTTTTCAGGGAAGAGTACCCAATTTTTTTGAATCTGCCCCGGCCTTGAGATGAGTCTTGGCTTACTCCAGCGCCATCTCTTTTTGAGGAAGTTCTCTTTGGAGATAGAGCTGAGGGCGACACCTGGCGGCTGACTGCCATCAAAGGCAACATAGATGAGATAGAGCGTACCATTGATTTCAACAATGCGAGGATCTTCGCAGCCACCGGTACCGCCACCAGAAGCGAGAGTATACATTTTTGAATAGACATCTCTAGGGGATGTGGGTACAAAGATAGGTTCTGGCGAGCGTTCATCAATGCGAATCCCGTCACTACTACCAGCATAACCGAGTACTGACTGTCCGTTGTAGCCCTGAGCCCGATAGAGGAGATGGATTTTGCCATCAAGAGCGATAGCTGCTGGATTGAATGAGGCAAAGGCTTCCCAAGCGTATTCACTGCGTGGCTCGAGAATAGGATTCTCTGGAACCTTTTCGAGGGAGATTTTTATACCTCGTTGACGTTTGGGAAGGACGACGGGGACAGAGATAGTTTTGAGACGGGGAGCATTCCAGTACTGAGCTACGGGAAAATACTCTATCCCGCGTTCAGCTGACTCGATATAGAGCCAGAAATACTTGCCTTGGGGAAACCCTCCGAGGATACGAATATTGGTAAGCTTGAGTCTCTGATCCAGAGTCCAGAGTGGAAAGGAGCTCCGCCAGATAATCTCTGTGGGATCCTCAAGAGAGAAAAGAGCTGCGCCGAGTGAAATTTTTTTCTTGTCATCTTCGGCACGATAGACGAGTAGGACAGCGTCTTTGAGTGTCTCTGTGTAGAGAGGGACAATGCGAGCACTTTCAAAACTTTTCGGTCTGGTACGGAGGACGACAGGTCCCGAACGAAAATGAGAAAGATCAGTAGAGGAGGTAGCCTGGAAGACGGTTTTGCCGGTTTTTGTAGAGAAGGCAAGATAAGAAGTTTTTCTCCCTCGCTTAGCAGGAATTTTGGCTGTGACAGTAGGGCCAGTGAGTATAGAAGATTGGGCAGTTACTTTCCAAGTTTGTTTCCCTGAAAAGCGAAGGAATGAGCCTGATTTTCCTGCCTCACTGAGGAAGAGTTCGCTAGGAACTCCGTTTCCATTGGCAAAGAGGAGAGCATTTTTAGCGAGATTCGTTTTTGAACCATTGGACTTAAGGAAACTGATGAGCTCAATTTTTTTGGCAAAAGCCCGGCCATCTTTACTCGTGGCTCGGTAAAAGCTGGTGTCGGTCGATGCTTCTGGTCTCCAAAACAAAAAAACTTCGTTTTGATGACGGGTAACGATAAGACCTTGTTGACGCTGAAAAGAAGAGGGCATTTGTTTTAATATTCCTCTTCATTTTATCACTAATCTCTTGAGAAAGGGAGATATTTTTCTGCGGTGAGAGAGGGATTCGAACCCTCGGTACGGTTGCCCGTACGCTTGCTTTCCAAGCAAGTACCTTAAACCGCTCGGCCATCTCACCAAACAGCAGCTTCTTTCTTGTACCGTAAAATGGTTTTCTCTTCAAGTCTCTTTAGTGTACAATGGAAAAAAAGATCATATGAATGTACCAAAAGGACTTGCGTTTGTTGATCCAAAACAGGTAATACGACAGCTTTCAGTAGGGGCGGGTGATACGGTGGCAGATTTTGGTGCCGGCTCTGGTTATTTTTCTTTTGAATTTGCTCAAGCAGTCGGAACCGAAGGGACGGTGTATGCTCTCGACGTGCTTCCCAGTGCTCTTGAGGCAATAACAAGTCGTGCCAAGACGCTCGGTCTCTCTAATGTGGTGCCACAGCGAGTGAATCTTGAAAGACCGAATGGGTCAGGATTGGGATCCAACAGTATTGATTGGGTAATCGTGAAAGATGTGCTCATGCAAAATCAGGATAAGGCTACTATTTTGCGTGAGGTAGTGCGTGTATTAAAACCAGATGGGCGGGCGATTATTATTGAGTGGCATCCCAATGAAGAGACAGTTGGCCCTGATCGAGAGACTCGTATTGCTCCAGAACAACTAAAAAACTGGCTCAGAGAAACAGGACTTGAAGTAGTGGAAGAGCCTCGAGTGGGAGGGTTTCACTATGCTTTTATTGTTAAAAAATGATGAGATTTATGCGGTGGCCAGCTTTCTTTTCTCGACTTTTTCTCGGAGCAGCCCTGCTCATTCTTTCGGGTTGTGGTGACTCTGAGGTTATCCCGTACGGAGTAAAACTCGAGGTCTGGGGGGTATTCGACGACTCAGATGCTCTTCAAGAAGCCTTTACTGGATACAAACAGGCTAATCCGTATGTAAAAGAGATCAGTTATCGGAAGATGAATCCAGAGACCTATCGGGCAGATCTTCTGGATGCGCTCGCTTCAGGAAAAGGACCAGACATTTTCATGGTCCAGAATACGTGGCGAGATGGTTTTGCCGACAAGATTGTTCCAGCCCCTTCTCTCTTTGTGACAGAGAAAAAATTTCGAGAGACGTTTGTTGATGTGGTTGCAGATGATTTTCTTGGTGCTCAAGGTGAAGTGTACGCCGCTCCGCTTTCGGTTGACTCGCTAGCCCTCTATTACAACAAGGATATTTTCAATGCTGCTGGTATTGCCGAGCCACCAAAGACTTGGGAGGACCTGCTTGCTTTGGTAAAAAAGCTGACGGAAATAGATCAGTATGGCAATATCAATCGTTCGGCTATCGCTATGGGAACTGGTGATAATGTGAATCGCTCTGTTGATCTCTTGCTTTTGCTAATGCTTCAAATGGGAGTAGATATTCGAGATGAAAATTTTGCCACTGATGCTCAGGCGCGTAAGGCCTTCGAGTTCTATTCTCAGTTTGCTCGCCTCAATTCTCCCTTTTATACCTGGAGTCCCAGAGAGCACTACTCTATAGATGCTTTTTATGAGGGGACATTGGGGATGACAATTAATTATTCGTATCATTACGAGACGTTCCGGCAAAAAAATGCCAAGCTCAATTTTGCGGTGGCACCACTGCCACAACTGGCTGGTGAAAATCCTGTGAACTTCGCAAATTATTGGGGGTTTGCAGTGGCCAAGAATAAATTACAACCGACTGATCCGACAGGGCAGAACGCTCTTGATCCAAATCAATATCAGACCGTTCGGACACATGAATCATGGCAACTTATTCATTATCTTACGTTCCCTCATCCCAATAACCAGCTCACCTTGTATAACGCCCTTTCGCTTACCTCTGGAGAGGCAGTGCTCAAGAATGATCCTGCTGTAAAATACTTGGAGAAAACCAAGCGGCCTGCTGCGAGACGAGATTTGATTGGAACACAACAAGATAACATTGCGCTTGCCCCGTTTGCTCAGGGAAACCTCATTGCCAAAAGCTGGAAAGCTGGAGTCAACGCCGTAGCAGCAGAGTCGCTTCTGGTAGATGCGATAAATGCGGTGAATCGTGGAGAACGCACCGTTGTGGAGGCGCTCTCCGTATTTAGCTCGCGGCTCAGTCAATTTCGTCAATAAAACGTCATTATCAAAATAAAAAGGAAGTAACGTATGCCAGAAGAAACTCGTGCTCGTCGAAAAAATACAGAAACAAGCTGGTCGTTTGTCCCAGATTTTCTTGATCGCATGTTTGATACGGTGGAGGTTTTCACTGAGAGATTGATACATCTTCTTTCAGATACAGCTGAAACACTGGTCACGCGAGCAGTGCAGAGACTGTTTGGCCTTCTTCTTCTCGGGGTGGGTATCGTTTTTGTTCTGGTTGGTGGAGCGGAGATTCTCAATCAGATATTTCGCTTTCCCGGAGTAGGGGAGCTTATTGTAGGAGCCTTCATTCTGTTTGTTACGTCGATTGTGCTTTTGGCAACCAGAAGAAGGTCTTAAGTATTAATTGGTGAGATAATAATTTGTATGGAAAAGATGACTCCAGAGGTGCTGCAGGCCAAGGTGACTAAAGAGCTCGAGAAGAGTCGTAAGATGGCTGAGCGGGAACTAGCCAAGATCAAGACAACAGTAACGGGCAAGATGAAAGAGGTAGAGAAGTTTGTAGAGAAAAATCCCGAGAAGGCAGCCCTTATCAGTGCAGGTATTGGTGCTGCCCTTGGTGCTGCTATGGCTCTCTTCATGAATAAGGGTGCTAAGAAGAAAAAGCGTTAGTTATCAAAGTGAGTATAGCAATACGAAAAAGTCCGGGAGCATGTCCCGGCTTTTTTGTGAATTCTCCTCGAAGAGGGGGGAGTGAGGTATAATGGGGGCGTATGGATAAAAAATGGCTTTACTTTTTAGGGAGTATACTTTTTACCCTTCTGCTTGTTGGCGGGTGGTGGTTTACTCGTCAGGAAGAGGGGGCGACGAATGTTTTTCAGAATAATCCAATAGTATTAGAAGAGAAGGCTGAGACTAACTCTCTTGATGAAGCCTTGGATGCAGTTAATCAATCAGCGGCAGAAGAGGGCGCTTCTTCGGTTGCTGAGGCCCCGCTTTCTGAAAATTATCCTGTTAAAGTTGAAACAAATAGCGGAGGGGAAATGTCCCTTTCTGACCCAGCGCCTCCCTCACCTCCTCCTTCTCTTGTTATCGAGAATCGACTGATTGGTTTTGGTCATCGAACACCTCTGGGTTCACGTACTATCGATACGATCGTGCTCCACTCTTCCTACAATGTTTCTGGCGGAGATGCTTATGATCGAGAAAAGATTATTGGTCAATACGAACAGTATGGCGTTGGAGCGCATTATCTTATTGAGCGGAGTGGTCGCATCCTTAGATTGGTAGAAGAAGGAGATATCGCCTACCATGCTGGGGAAAGCAAAATGCCCGATGGAAGGAAAAATGTGAATGATTTTTCGATCGGGATTGAGCTCGTTGCCACAGAGGAAAGTGGTTACACCGACAAGCAATACCAAGCAGTGAATGATCTTATTGCTGATATTAAAGCTCGTCACCCCATTGAAGATGTTGTCGGTCATGGTGATGTTGCTCCCAAGCGTAAAACTGACCCCTGGAAGTTTGACTGGAAGAGGTTGGATTAAGATCATCATTGCTATTTATTGTAAGAATATCGCAATAGATAGACGCTTTTGCTCTGTAAGTTTACTCAGGTTTTTAGTAATTAGTATCGAGCATCCTATCTATGAATTTTGAAAAGAATTTTGTTAAGAAAGACCAATTATCAGGAAGAGAAGTGCAGGCTGAGGATGTGGATGCTCAGCGCAAATATGAAATGACTTTAGAGTTTTTGGATCAGATTGATTTTGAAGTCTTGAATCAGATTTTTAGAGAAATCAAAGGAAGGTCAAAAGATTACCGCATAAAAGGTGAGAATTTTATTTCAAAGAGAATAATCGCAGTTTATCCTGAAGGAAAAGATGTCTCCATCCGAGGGACATATTCTCCTAAGGATGGAATTCAGATGTTAGCTGGGTACCTGGAAGAACCTAGGGTAGATTCTGAGGAAGAATTTCGTAATCATATGATGTCACTTCTTGTTCATGAGTCGGTTCATGCCACAGAAGGACGACGAAACTATGTTTCATTTTTTGCTAACTTAAATATAGAGAGGTTAAAATCTTGGCTTAATCCAGTGCTTGTCACACAGGGTGGGTATGAAACGATTAAATATATTCGAGGTCAATTGAAACATAAACTCAACTATTTCAATGAGGGAGTAACTGACCTTATTGCAGAGGAGGTCTATTATGAGTACCTTCGTAGAACTGGCGATCGGCGTTTATTTGCTAAGGAAGGATGGTCTCCAAAATTTATTGAAGGATATAGAGGGTCAAGAGTAATAATGTCGGCTTTAATTGAGGTGGTAGCTGATGCTTCGGGTATACCAAGTGATAAAGTTTGGGAAGGATTGAAGCAGGGCTATATGGTAGGATTAAATTTAGAAGAAACAGAATTATATCAGGAATTTAATACGCTATTTTTTAAGGATTTTATTTCTGTAGATGATAAGGGTACTAGTATTCGACCACCGATAGAAGAAATGCTGAAGAAGATTGATCGGATTACTCTTTCTGAGGCCGCTAAGGAAAGAATAAAAAAATCCTACGATGTGTTTGTACAATCGATCAGTAAAAGTGTTGATAATGAAAAAGAATTATAAATTTATGTACTCTTTTCTTCTCAAACTTACTAAAACTGATGCCACACTTATACTCCAGAAAGACGGGGAGGGGGTGGCAACAAAAACATGGGCTGAGTCTCGGGATATGGGGAGGCAACTCTTTGAGGCCCTTCAGGAGCTTCTTCAGGAGAATAGCTTGGGGCCAACTGATGTGGAGAATTTTTGGCTTGAAACCGAGGTTTCAGACAATTTTACGAGTGTGAAGATTGCTGAAACGGTAGCACAGGTGTACAATTGGGGTGTCAGTGTGCAAGCCAAAGATAAACTCAAAAAAGTATAATTTTTCCACCGGGGGTTGACGCTCTCCGTGGTGAACTGTCTTGTTTGACAGTTTTTTGGCTTTTTGCTATATTGACAAGTACCTTCGAGAGAAAGTTTTCGATTTCACGATCGAGGTCCGTCGAAATACTGTTTTCAGTAAGGTGGTAAATCGTGGGGAGTTTTTCAAAATTGTGAATGGGTATTTTGAAAAATTTCTCGAAAGTCGTTTTTCGACTGACTCAAAAGCTTAAAGTACGGGTGATGTATCGAGGGCTTTTCGGGACACAACTAATTCACTAGCTTTCCTACTGGACTGACTTTCTTGTATCGCCAAAGAAAGTCACGGCCGTGGGCGTTTTTTCTATGACGAAAGGTAGCAAAGGGCTTCGGGTGAAGGATACCATCGGGACGAGTTCATCGCTCTCCAAGCGTAAGTTTTTCAATAATCGAATCACGGTGTCACTCCCGGATTTGATTGAAGTGCAGACAGCTTCTTATAAATGGTTCTGGGACAAGGGTCTTCAGGAGCTTCTGGATGAAATTAACCCTATCGGGGATTTTGCCAGCAAAGAGCTCGAGCTTACTCTCGATCAGTACTATCTCGACGAACCCAAATATTCGACGAGCGTTGCTAAGGCTAAAAACATCTCTTATGAGGCACCCCTTCGAGCCAAGGCGACATTGGTCATGAAGAAAACTGGTGAAGTAAAAGAACAGGAAATCTATTTGGGTGAAGTGCCACTCATGACCGATCGCGGTACCTTTATTATCAATGGTGTTGAACGTGTAGTTGTTTCCCAGCTCATTCGTTCCCCGGGTGTATTCTTTACGATGGAATACCAGAAGGGAAAGAAGCTTTTTGGTGCCAAGATTATCCCAAATCGTGGTGCTTGGCTTGAAATTGAAACCGATCTTGATGGTGTCATTTCAGTGAAGATTGATCGCAAGCGCAAACTCCCGATTACGACTTTGCTCAAGGCTTTTGGACAGAATGACAAGGATATCCGCAAGGCTTTTGCTGATATCGATACTGGTGAAGTGAAGTACATCGAAACGACTCTCATGAAGGATGGGACGAGCGATCGTGGTGATGCCTATCGTGAAGTCTATAAGCGTCTCCGGCCCGGCGATCTTGCTACCGAAGAGAATGCCAAACAGATGATTGATGCGATGTTCTTCAATTTTGAACGATATGACTTCGGAGCAGTGGGACGATATCGCCTCAATCAGCGTCTCGAAGTAGATCGCAAGGACTCAGAAGAAAATCGAGTACTCAATGTAGAGGATCTCAATTTGATTATCCGAGAGGTGATTCGTCTCAACAATGATCCCGAAGGGAAGGCTGATGATATTGACCATTTGGGTAACCGCCGTGTTCGTGCAGTAGGTGAACTTATTCAGAACAAACTGCGTGTCGGACTCTACCGCATGGTGCGAAACATCAAGGATCGTATGAGTACCTGTGACGTCAACACAGTTGTCCCTGGACAGCTCATCAACCCAAGACCGGTGGCTGCTTCTATCAAGGAGTTTTTCTCAAGCTCTCAATTGTCGCAGTTTATGGACCAGGTAAACCCTCTTGCTGAGCTCGAACACAAGCGTCGTCTCTCAGCTATGGGTCCTGGTGGACTTACTCGTGAACGAGCTGGGTTTGAAGTGCGTGACGTGCACCATTCTCACTACGGACGTATCTGTCCTATTGAGACTCCTGAAGGTCCAAACATCGGTCTTGTTGGACACCTTGCTAGCTATGCCAGGGTCAATGAGTATGGTTTTCTCGAAACCCCCTACCTGTTGGTGAAGAAAGAAGTAGAAGCGACCGTCGAGGCACTCGAGCACCGTATTTTGGCGGAGGCGGTAGCTGGTCTTAAAGCTGGTGAACAGTTGACGGCTGAAACTGCTGCCAAGGTAGCCAAGGAAATGAAGGGGAAAATGGTAGCTGTGAAGCCATTTGTTGCTCTCGAAATTGAATATCTCAATGCTATTGTTGAGGATCGAAAAATTATTGCTCACGCAGGGATTACACTTGATGATCATCGCAACATTAATGAAGCGATGGTGGAAGCTCGCGTAAAGGGTCATCCAGAAACGATTGAAGCAGAAACGATTGATTATGTTGATGTCTCGGTCAAGCAGTGTATTTCGATCGCAACTGCCCTTATTCCATTCCTTGAGCATGATGATGCCAACCGTGCCCTTATGGGTTCAAACATGCAGCGTCAGGCTGTTTCTTGTGTGGTGCCGGAAGCTCCTATTATTGGTACTGGTATCGAAGATAAGGCTGCTCGTGATTCCGGACAGGTAGTTTTGGCTCTTGAAGCTGGTGAGATTGTTGAAGTGGATGCTAACCATATCGTTGTCCGTGCCAAGTCACCAGCCGGTGCCAAGAAAGAATATACTGACCACGAATATCTTTTGCAGAGCTTCGAAAAGTCCAATGCTTTCACTTCCATGAACCAGGTGCCTCGTGTAAAGAAAGGCGAGAAGGTGGAGAAGGGGGATCTCTTGGCTGACGGAGCTTCAACCGAAAATGGCGAACTAGCTCTCGGACAGAACATGTTGGTTGCCTTTGTTCCATGGGAAGGCTTCAACTATGAAGATGCCATTATTCTTTCTGAACGTGTAGTGCAGAAGGATCGTTGGAGCTCTATTCATATCGAAGACTTTTCTATCGATGTGCGTGATACCAAGCTTGGTCCAGAGGTGGTGACTCGTGACATTCCTAATATCGGTGAAGATCGCCTCAAACACCTCGATGAAAACGGTATTATCCGAATTGGTGCCGAGGTTTCTTCAGGAGACATCTTGGTAGGAAAAATTACTCCTAAGGGTGAAGGGGATCTTACGGCTGAAGAAAGACTGCTTCGAGTTATCTTTGGTGAGAAGTCCCGTGACGTGAAGGATTCTTCTCTCTACCTCCCTCATGGTGAACACGGAAAAGTAGTTGATGTGAAGATCTTCTCCCGCGAAAAGGGTGACAAGCTTCCGATGGGTGTTTTTGAGCAGATCCAAGTATCAGTAGCTCAGCTCCGTAAGATCCAAGTAGGTGACAAGCTGGCTGGTCGTCACGGAAACAAAGGTGTTATTTCTCATGTTGCTCCAGTTGAGGATATGCCTTATCTCCCAGACGGGACTCCGATTGATGTGATCCTCAATCCGCTCGGTGTGGCTTCTCGTATGAACATCGGTCAGATTCTCGAGACTCATCTTGGATGGGCAGCAATGAGATTGGGATACAAGGTAGCGAGTTCAGCCCTGGATGGTGTATCTGAACAAGATATCAAAACTCAGCTCAAGGAGGCTGGTCTCCCTGAACACGGAAAAGTAAGACTGATCAATGGTAAGACGGGTGAAGCCTACGACAACGAGTCAACGGTTGGAGTAATGTACATTATGAAGCTCAACCACCTCGTTGATGACAAGATCCACATGCGTTCCATTGGGCCGTACTCACTCATTACTCAGCAGCCACTTGGTGGTAAAGCTCAGTTTGGTGGACAGCGTTTTGGTGAAATGG
>CAYNMD010000005.1:0-39650 GCA_964398485.1 uncultured Bdellovibrionales bacterium
CACTTTCGCTGGCTACATGGTTTGATCAAATCCCCGGAGGTCTGTTGGTGACGGATCTTACTTCACGAGTTCTTTATGCTAATCAGGCAGTGGAAAGACGGACGGGTTTTTCGGTGGCAGAAATTATTGGCAAGAAACCAGGTGAGCTCTGGGGTGGCCGCATGTCGTACTCTTTTTATCAATTGCTCTGGCAGAGGATCGGGGATGAAGGCAAGCCATTTGTGGGTCGTTTTCAGAATCAACCTAAAGGAAAGAGTCGACAATGGGAAACTCTCCAGATTGCTCCTGTCAAAAATCAGGATGGGGAAACGGAGTATTTTCTAGAGATACACCCGCAGTTTCGTTCGGAGGTACAAGAACACGAATTCCATCGGAGGTTCCTTAGTGAGGCTGAGAGTTGGCATCAAGCTCCAAGTTCATGGCAGCGGTTTCTCGAAATGCTCCAGTCCTCAGATGCTGATAAATCCTTGACTATTGTTCCAACGCGTCAGTTGGATTTGACTCAATTTTTGCGAGAAGAACTTATCCTACCGGTGCAAGCAGGACTTGCTCGGCGTTTTGAGGATAGAGTGCTGGTCCAATCAGCTCAGCAGGATCCAGCTGCTTTCGCTTTTTTGTATGAGAAATATGGAGAGCTGGTGAGACAATACTTTTTGCGTCGCCTCAGTTCTCATGACGAGGCGGAGGATCTTGCTCAAGAGGTTTTTGTAAGAGCCTTCCGGGCGCTTCCTCGGTTTCGAGTGGCCAATGCCTCGTACTATACCTATTTACTCCACGTTGCCCACAATCTCCTGGTTGACTATTACCGAGGAGTATCGAAAACAGCTGTCCAGAATCATGCAGCTCTTGATGAGGTTATGAGTGAGGGAGAGGCTCCTGATTTGGAGACACTTGATATGCTACTCTCATCACTTTCAGCGGGAGAGCGCTCGGTCATGCTTTTGACGTACCGCGATGGCTACCGGGCTCGTGAAGTGGCCGAGAAGCTCGGTAAAACAGAGAATGCGGTAAAACTTATCCTCTCGAGAAGCCGGAAGAAACTGCGATCAGTTTTGGCTTGAATTAAGGAAAAATTGAAGGAAGATAGTTGGGAGGTGTCCGGTGACACCTTTTTCTTTTGGGCGCGTTTAATACAGTGCAAGACTAACATTCATTCCAATCATATGCCGCTCTACAAAGTGCAAAAACGCAACGGGAGTATTGTTGATTTTGAACTTGGGAAAATCCATGAGGCGATACGCAAGGCGGCTGAAGCAGTAGGAAAAAATGACATTGCCATAGTCGACACTCTGACTAAAGAAGTCGAAGTCGAACTTGAGGCAAAATATGCTACAGCTATTCCTTCGGTTGAAGAGATCCAAGACGTCGTGGAGGATGTACTCATCCGGTTTGATTATGCTGAGATGGCCAAGGCCTACATTCTCTATCGAGAGAAACGCCGTGAAGCTCGGGAAGATAAAAATGTAGTGGTAGAAGTAGAGAAAACGATCAAAGAATATCTCGAAAAGGTAGACTGGCGGGTGGCTGAAAATGCCAATCAGGGGTATTCACTCGGTGGTCTTATCCTCAATACCGCCGGCAATGTCGTCGCTAATTACTGGCTCTCCCATATCTATCCCAAAGCGGTGGGTGAGGCGCACCGCAAAGGGGACTATCACATCCACGACCTCTCTATGTTTTCGGGATACTGTGCTGGTTGGAGTCTACGGGTGCTTCTTGAAGAAGGATTCAATGGCGTACCGAGTAAAGTTGAGTCGGGCCCACCCAAACATCTTTCTTCGGCGGTAGCTCAGATGGTGAATTTTCTTGGGACACTCCAAAATGAATGGGCGGGCGCACAAGCGTTCTCGAGCTTCGATACGTACATGGCACCCTACGTAAAAAAATATGAACTGGAACTACGTGAGGATATCAAGAAATTCAACATGAAATTTGCCTCGAAAAAAAATGAGGCAGCATATATCAAGGAAAAGGTGTATGACTATGTGTACCAAAATATCCAGTCATTTGTCTTCAACCTCAATATTCCATCGCGGTGGGGGACTCAGACACCATTTACCAATATCACCCTCGACTGGGATTGTCCGGCTGATCTTCGAGACAAGAGGCTTCTCTTGGGTGGCAAGCCTTTCTCGCATACTTTTGGCGAACTTCAGAAAGAGATGGACATCGTCAATCGAGCCTTTATCGAAGTGATGATGAAGGGAGATGCTCGGGGACGTACGTTTACCTTTCCGATTCCTACTTACAATGTTGGCAAGGATTTTGACTGGGAAAGCGAGAAGAATCTCCCTCTTTTTGAGATGACGGCTAAATATGGCACTCCCTACTTCCAGAATTTTGTGAACTCTAACCTCAATCCGGGCGATGTGCGGTCGATGTGTTGTCGCTTGCAGCTCGATCTTCGGGAACTTCGGAAACGCGGTGGAGGACTTTTTGGTTCGGCTGAAATGACCGGCTCAATTGGGGTCGTCACCCTCAATCTCGCTCGGATTGGTTATCTGACCAAGGGAGATAAGGAGAAATTTTACGCTGAGATCGACCGTCTGATGGAGCTCGCCAAGACTTCGCTTGAACTGAAACGTAAGGTGATTCAGGAGTGGATCGATCGAGGACTCTTCCCGTACACCAAACGCTACCTGGGCTATCTCAAGAATCATTTCTCTACCATTGGACTCAACGGTCTCAACGAGGCCATTCGCAATTTTACGAGCGATGCGGAGAATATTACCACCAAAGAGGGTCACGCGTTCGCTGTTGCCGTACTCGAGCATATGCAAGAAAAAATCAAATCCTTTCAAGAAGAAACCAAAAATTTCTACAATCTCGAAGCGACCCCAGCAGAGGGAACGACCTATCGTTTTGCCAAGGAAGATAAGAAGCGCTTTCCCGATATTCTCCAAGCTGGGACCGCTGATGCACCCTTCTATACCAACTCGAGTCAGGTGCCAGTAGGGTATACCGATGATGTGTTTGAGGTGCTCGAACTCCAGGATGACCTCCAGACCAAATACACCGGCGGGACGGTACTTCACTGCTACATGACCGAACGGATATCTTCGCCCGAAGCGTGCCGCAATCTGGTAAAGAAAATTCTCACTCGCTACCGGCTGCCGTATATCACTATCACTCCCACGTTCTCAATTTGTCCCAAGCACGGCTATCTCGATGGTGAGCACGATTTCTGTCCCAAGTGTGACGCTGTTTTGGGTGTTGTCGATGGGGAACGATTGGATGCGGAGTATCGCAAACAGTATACGAGCGCTCTAGCCAACCGCTAACAACAAATAATTATTTTTTCATATCACTATGACCAACACAGCAATCGATAATAAGCGTACCCGTTGTGAAGTGTGGACGAGAGTGATGGGCTATCATCGCCCTGTGTCGCACTTTAATACCGGGAAGAAGGCCGAGCATTATTCCCGCAAACATTTCGAAGAATGCGTGGCGGACAATGTCCAGTTCGAGGCTTGTTACGGAGAGTCACAGGCATGAAGTTTTCTGCCATCCAACGGTTCACTTTACTCGATTATCCAGGAAAAGTAGCCTGTATTGCTTTTACGCCGGGCTGCAATATGCGTTGTGGTTTCTGCCACAATCCCGAGTTTGTCCTACCCGAAAATATCCGTGCCATTGCCGATAGTTTCGTTTCCGAAGAAGCTTTTTTTCACTTCCTTCGGGAGCGGCAGGGGCTCCTCGATGGAGTAGTGATATCGGGTGGTGAGCCGACCGTGTGGCCAGATCTTCCGATTCTGATACAAAAGATCAAAGAACAGGGTTTTCTCGTGAAGCTCGATACCAATGGCAATAACCCGGTAATGCTTGAGAAGCTGCTTCGGGAAGGATTGCTTGATTACGTAGCTATGGACGTGAAGACATCACTTGAGAGTTACGGTTCACTGGTTGGCGTAGGTATAGATGGACAAAATATTGCCAAAAGCATTGAACTTTTGAAAGTAGCAGACATCTCCTACGAGCTGCGCACGACCCTCATCAAAGAAATTCACACCGAACCAATTCTCGTGGCACTTGAAAAGCTTGTTGTTGGTGCCCGTGAGTACTATCTCCAGATTTTTCGTCCGGGACACACTCTAAGTCCTGTTTTTGCGGAATACCATCCGTTTTCTCCTGAGGAAATGGAGATGCTTGCTAAGCGTTTTGGGAAACTGGTTGGAAAAATTGGGGTGCGCTCTGAAAGTTGATGAGGGGAGACTTTCGTGATAGTGTTGGGATACAATTTTGGAAAAGCGCTCGAGGGGTTATCAGCCCCAAAGCTCCAGGAAGAACACTCAGTAGTGAGTTAGTAGAACCTGGCGGGGATGCCCGTAATAGCCTAAAAATAAGTCCGCCTTTGGCGGAGAAGCAAGGTGGTACCGCGTTTCTGACGCCCTTAGCACAAGCGTGTTAAGGATTTTTTGTTTTTAAAACTATGACATTCAAAAAAGTTGAGTCACAAGTCAGTTTTCCGAAGCTTGAAGAAGCGATTATTGAACGATGGGAAAAAGAAAAAATCTTTGAACAGTCAGTGACCAATCGGGCAGGGAAGCCTCGCTATGTCTTTTATGATGGCCCGCCATTTGCGACGGGAACTCCCCACTATGGCCATATTGTCGCCAGTACCATCAAAGACATTGTGCCTCGCTACTGGACCATGCGTGGGTACCAAGTGGAGCGCAAGTGGGGCTGGGATTGCCACGGACTCCCGATTGAAAATATCGCCGAGAAAGAACTGGGTATCAGCCATAAGAAAGAGATCGAAGCGCTTGGAGTCGCCAAGTTCAACGAGGTTTGCCGTTCAAAAGTCTTGGAGTATGTAGGTGAATGGAAGAAGGTGATGCGCCGGTTTGGCCGCTGGGCCGACATGGAAAACGCGTACCGCACCATGGATCGGGATTTCATGGAGAGTGTGTGGTGGGTATTCAAGGAACTGTGGGACAAGGGACTTATTTATGAGTCGTATCGTACCATGCATATCTGTCCGCGCTGTGAGACGACTTTGTCGCAGTCGGAAGTAGCGGAAGGGTACAAAGATGTGAAGGATCTCGCAGTGACGGCGGAGTTTGAACTTCTCGGTGAGTCTGTAAAAACTTTAGTATTAGCATGGACCACCACTCCATGGACCTTGCCAGGAAATGTCGCACTGGCCGTGAATAAGGACATTGAGTATGTGACGATTGAAAAGAAAGATGAAGGAGTTGGCGCTCTCGTTCGATTTATCGTAGCTAAGAATCGTTTGAAAAATATCTTTGGTGAAGAAGGGTATTCTGTTGTCGATGAGTATAAGGGATCAAAACTGGTCGGTCGCGCCTATAAGCCACTGTTTGACTATTACGCCAAAGACGAGAGTCTCAAGAATCGTGAGCATGGTTGGAAGATTTACCATGCAGATTTTGTGACGACCGATATGGGAACGGGGATTGCTCATGAGGCGCCAGCTTTTGGTGAGGACGACATGCAGCTCGGGAAGGCGAATAACCTTCCTTGGGTGCAGCATGTGAATATGGACGGTACGATGAAAGCCGAGGTGACCGACTTTGCAGGGCGTCCTGTGAAGAGTAAAGAAGATCCGAGCGCGATGGATGTCGAGATTATCAAGTATCTCGCGAAGCAGGGGACGCTCTTTGCCAAAGAAAAATACGAACACAGCTATCCACACTGCTGGCGCTGTGATACACCGCTCCTCAATTACGCGACATCATCCTGGTTTGTCCGGGTTGCCGAACGCAAAGAAAAAATGATTGATCTCGCAAGTGATATCAATTGGTCGCCCGAGCATATCAAAGCGGGCCGCTGGGGCAAATGGCTTGAGGGTGCGCGTGATTGGTCGATCAGCCGGCAGCGGTACTGGGCGAGTGTTATGCCGCTTTGGAAATGTGAGTGTGGGGAGATGCGAGTTTTTGGCTCAGTGGCAGAACTCGAACAGGTTTCAGGAAAAAAAATAGATGACCTGCACAAACATGTCGTCGATGAAGTAACGGTGCCTTGCGAGAAATGTGGGGGAGTCATGTGCCGCGTCCCGGATGTGCTCGATACTTGGTTTGACTCGGGCTCGATGCCCTATGGTGAGCGGCATTATCCCTTTGAGAACAAAGAAAGTTTTGATGCGGCATTTCCGGCTCAGTTTATTGCCGAGGGGGTGGATCAGACCCGCTGCTGGTTTTACTATCTCCATGTGATTGCGACGGGGATCAAGGAAACCAAAGCGTTCCAAAATGTTATCGTCAACGGAATCGTCCTTGCCGAAGATGGTCGCAAGATGTCTAAGAAACTTAAGAACTATCCAGACCCGATGGATATTCTCAGTAAGTATGGGTCGGATGTCCTGCGTTATTACCTCCTCTCCTCTCCGGTGGTGGCTGCCGAGAACCTCAACTTCTCTGAACGCGATCTTTCGGATATCCAGCGCAATCTTTTCCGCATGCTGTGGAACTCCTATTCATTCTTCATGACCTATGCGGCCGTGGATAACTGGGAACCAAAGGAGAATACTAAGGTGTCCGACAATCTTCTCGATCGTTGGATTCTCTCCGAGCTCCAACTCCTCACTCAGGAAGTGAATGGCGCAATGGAGAAATACGAGCTCAATCGAGCCACGCGAGCCTTTACGCCATTTGTTGATAATCTCTCCAATTGGTATATCCGCCGCAGCCGTAAGCGTTTCTGGAAATCCGAAGATGACACCGACAAGGAACAGGCCTATCAGACCCTCTATGATGTATTGGTGACCCTCTCCAAACTGATGGCGCCGTTCACACCGTTCTTGTCGGAAGAAATATACAAAAATTTAACTAACAAAGAATCGGTACACTTGGCTGAATATCCGGTTGCGGACGATAGCTTGATTAATACTGAGTTCTCAGAAGAAATGTTTTCAGTAAGGGAGCTTATTACGGACGGTCTCCAAAAACGAGCTAATGCAAAGATTAAAGTTAGACAACCATTAAGTAAAGTAACAATACGAATTGATTTGTCTCAGTTTTACAAGGATATAATTGCTGATGAACTAAACGTAAAAGAAGTGCAGTACGTTGTTCCTAATACCGGTGATAGGTCGATGGGTGATAAATGGAACTATATCCATGAAGTAGAACTTAATTTAACTATCACGCCCGAACTGAAACTCGAAGGTGAAATGCGGGAAGTGGTGCGGGCTATCCAGGAGGGTCGTAAGAAAGCGGGGTTCAATGTCGAAGATCGGATTGTGCTTGGCTACACCGGTAAGGAAACAGTATTTGAGAAATTCCAAGATATGATCACAAAGGAAGTGCTGGCCACTGAAATCCAGAAAGGTGACTTGGCTGATGCTGAGCACCAGGAAGCTGTAGAGCTTGATGGGGAATCCTTCCATTTTTCTCTCAAGAGACAGTAAGCGTTTCGACACTCTCCTAGGGGAGCGGGTATAATAGCAGGAGAGTCATAGACTGTATCCATGCGCCTGCTTTCCCTGTTTTTCTCTTACATCTTTCGTGACACGATCCGCAGCAAGGCTCTGCTTGTTTTGATTTTGACTGTTTTAGCAGCAGCTGCTACCGCGATCCTACTCACTTTGGGAGTGCTGGAGGGATTTCGGACGATGCTGATCGAGGGAGAACGTGGCTGGCTTGGAGATGTCGTTATTTCTCCGAGAAGCGGTGATACGAGTATTCGGCAGAGTGATATTATCGAGTCTCGTCTAAGGTCGCTTCCGACTGTCGATGCTTTTGCCAAGCGAAGTCATGCACAGACCGTTGTGCGTTATGAAGAGGAGAAATCAGTACCATTTCGGACTATCGGTATTACCACTGCTGATGATAATCGCGTGACCTGGCTGGAGGAACAGGTTATAGAGGGGAGTTTCTTTACCGAAAGTCACAACACCGATGAGGCGGTATTAGGAAAGAGTTTGGCTGATGATCTTGTGGGAATTGAAGGGGATGGTTTATCACTCCATGTGGGTGATACGATTCAAGTATTGACGGCTACTGGTGATTATCGACCGATGCGAGTGCGTGGAATTATCGATGGTAAAAATTTTTCTCCCAATTATGCACTCTTCCTTCAGAAGAGTGATCTCGAGCAAATTGATAGTTCTAACAGAAATGCTCAAATTGTGATAAAACTGCGCCCAGATGTAAATGCAGAGTTAGCGAGTCGTACGCTCCAAAATGAATTTCCTTCGGTGGTAGTGCGCACTTGGGAAGAAGAATCACAATATGTCCGCGATATTATGGCAGCAGTGAAGTTTATCACGCTTTCTATTCGTGATTTGCTTCTCGTTACCATTTTCTTTGTTATTAGTATTGTTATTTATATCGACGTCAATCAAAAACGCCGTCAAATTGGTATCCTTAAATCTATGGGGACGCCCCAGAGTTTTATTATGTGTGCGTATGCTACTCAGGCCTTTGTGTATGCTCTCGTTGGTACGAGTATTGGCTCACTTTTTTTTACCCTCATTACGCTCTGGTCGGCCAATCACCCCATCCCACTTTTGATTGGAGATTTTCGAATTATTGAAACCAGCTCAATCTTTGTTCAGACGGCTCTTACAGTGTTTGCTTCGGCTTTGATTGGTGCCTCAGCTCCAGTTTGGATTGCTGCTCGCACGAGGATTATTGATGATATGCGTAATGTACGTTGATTATGGAACTCTCTCAAAATCATTCCTCTGAACTGAGCTCATCTTTGGCAAAGCCTATTGGCCCCAAGCGAGCCCTTCTTAGTCTCCGTCAGGTGACTCGCGAATATCAATTTGAGGGGGGTATCCCTGTGTTTGCTCTCAAGGGAGTTGATCTCGATATTTTTTCTGGAGAATTTATTGCTATTACGGGGCATTCTGGGTCGGGGAAGAGTACTCTTCTTAACGTTATGGGACTTTTGGATGAACCGACTGCTGGTAATATCTACTTCAATGATCGTGATGTATCGCACATGAGCGAGCATGAGAAGGCAGAATTTCGTCGAAATTCTTTGGGTTTTATTTTCCAATTCTTTAATCTCATTGAGAGTTATACGGCGGAAGAGAATATTATTTTTCAATTGCGACTTCAAGGAAAAACAGCCGTGGAGGCCAAAGAAAAATCACGAGAGATATTCGAGCTTCTTGGTCTCAGTCATCGAGCACATCTTTTTCCAAGGCAGCTTTCGGGAGGTGAGCAGCAGCGTATCGCTATCGGACGGGCAGTGGCTAAGGACTCGGTTCTCATCTTGGCTGACGAACCAACAGCTCATCTGGACACGGAGAACTCTCGCAAGACTATGGATCTTCTGTATCAGGTAAATAGACGATACGGGAAGACTATTATCCTGGTTACTCACGAACCAGATGAAGCGGCGCGGGCTATGCGGCAGATTTATTTTAAAGATGGCAAAATCGCGAGTGTCCAGGGGAGAGACGATGCTTTGCGTGGAGTGGTACAATAACAAGATATGAAGGTTGGCACGTTAGTTATCGCAGGTATTATTGGTACAGCTGTTCTGCTGGGAGCAGTTTTTTATTGGTGGCCTGAAAAAATTTCCTGGTTATGGTCCGATGGCTCAGGTCGATTTCGAACAGTGATGGCCACCTATGAAGCAGGTAACCCTTCGGTGCGGGTACAGAATGCAAAAGTGGTAGCTAAAGAGCAATACTCACTCTCTTTTCCTTTTGCTGGGAAAATAGAGGCTGTTGTGGGTGTTGAGGGTCAAAAAATCAGTGGGGCTAATCAGCCCCTTCTTCAAATGGAGAAGACGGAGTGGGAGTTGGAGTTTAAGAAAGCAGAGGCAAGTTACAATGAGGGACAGGCCATCGTGAAAAAACTGAAACAAGGAGCCCGTTTTGAAGAACTTTTGATCCTTGAACAAAAAAAGCAAAGTTCTGAGAGTGCGCTTAGTGGGAGTAAAAAAGAAGTGCTTAGTGTTATCACAAACGCTTTTGTCCAGGCTGATGATGCTGTTCATTCCAAGACGGATGTTATTTTTTCTACCCCGGACAGTAATCCGGTTCTGAGTTTTACGCCCACTGAATCTGGTTTAAAATCAGAGATTGAATCTGAACGTCAAGATATAGGAGATTTACTAAATGAATGGAAGGATGACGTGGATGATATGAAGACGTCCGGGAATGTAGCACGGTATCTCGAGAAAGGAAGAAAAAATATCGATGCTGTCCGGGAATATCTAGATCTTGTAGGTGAAGGGGTCAATGCCCTTACAGCAGGGGCTATTTCTCAGGATACTATTGATGCCTGGAAAGAATCTTTGTCTTTGGCTCGTACAGCAGTGGCTGAGGCAGCTATTGCTCTTGGAACAAGTGATGCAGCTTACCAGATGGCTACCAAAGGAGTGTCCGTCGCTAAAAGTGAGCTTGATTACCGTCTGGCTGGTACAGAAAAACAGGATATTGAGGCAGCGCTCAGTGCGGCAGCTGCTGCTAAGAGTCAGATGGATATTATTGAGGAAAAACTCAAGCAGACGACGCTGGTAACGCCGTTGCCTAATCTCTTGGTAAAGAAAATTTTTCCACGAGTAGGTGAGTATGTTCAGGCGGGGCAAACAGCAGCAGTTTTGGCCGATCCAGTATTGGAAGTCGAGGCCGATATTCCTGAGGAAAAGATTGTTGGAGTGGCTCTTGGAAATCAGGTAATACTCCGTCTCAATGCTTATCCGGAGAAAGATTTCTCTGGAGTGATCACCAGAATTGATTCTCAAGAGATTGAGAAGGATGGTGGAATGTATTTCCGAGTTCGAGCTACTCTTTCTGAAACAAGCGAAGCCCCTGTACGTATGGGGATGCTTGGCGATGCTATTATTGCTACCACGGCTCACGGTGGGGTGGTACGTATTCCCACAGATGCGACTGAACTACAGGGTGGCCGGCGAACAGTTCGGGTTATTGAAAATGGAGAGGAACAGAATCGAGTTATTGAAACGGGTATTGAGAAAGATGGTATGATCGAAGTTCTTTCCGGGATTCAGGCGGGCGATGAAATTGTTTTTTAGGCCTTTCTTTGCACGAAACCATCTCGGCATACTGAATTGGTACTGATCGAACTTATGGAATATCGATATCGTGCTCTGGTTTTAAAAAAAAGAGAGGTGGGAGAAACAGATCGTATTTATACTTTTTTCACCCGAGAGGCAGGGAAGATTAGTGCTCTTGCCAAGGGGGTGCGTAAGAGCGAAGCCAAATTGGCGAGCGCTCTCGAAACGGGTTCGGAGGTTGATATCACCATAGTACGGACGAGAGGGATGGGAAAAGTAGCTGGGGCAATTCTTGAAAATTCTTACGGTGCTGCACGTGAAAATTTTGAAGTTCTTCGTTTGGTAGTAGCTACGCTTAATATTTTTGATAAATTAGTTGAGCCGGATGAGCCAGATCAGATTCTTTTTGATATGCTTGCACAATATCTGCTTACCATGGAGCTTTTTGCAAGAGAAGATCAATCCCAACGAACCCAACTTGTAGATAGTGGATTCTTTTTTCAAACAGCGTTTCATTTAGGGTATACACTTCAGCTTCAGCAGTGTGTTTTTTCTGGAGAAACACTTCTTTCTGGTCAACGGTATATTTTGAGTCCTAGCCAAGGAGGAGTCATTAATTTACGTTATGCAAACCATGTCCGTGATGGCATTGTAGTAAGCGAAGAGACAATCAAGGCCCTGAGACTTTTTGGGAGTTACCCACTATTTTCAATTACCAAGATTTTGGTAGGATCACAAACACTGATCGAGCTTGAGCGCTTTCGAGGATTGTTTCTTGCGTGGATTCGTCGATAAGCCTGTCATTTTTCTATCAAAATCTGGTAGTATAAAGCATATGTCTCTCGAAGATCTCAACAAAGCTGTCTATAAAAGGGATTTCCAATCGTCTCAGCCAGAGGAAGACACTACTCGCATTGGTGATGCCTTAGCTTCGAGTGAACACCGGCACATTACCCCGTCTTCGTCAGCGTGGACTGATGCCCCTCCAAAGAAACTGACCCCTGCGATGGAAACGGAAAAACAAGAACGAGAACGTAAGGCTCGTCGACGCAAGTTTATTTTGATAATATCTTTAGGATTTCTCTCTTTGTTGATGCTAGCCGGATTTATTGGTCAAAGGCTTTTTCTTTTTGATACTACAAGTGTTGATCTGCGGGTTACTGGCCCAGAAATGGTTCAAACTGGAGATGAACTCACTCTACTTCTTGATTATAGAAATGATAATTTACTCGGACTGACAGATGTTGAACTCTCCCTCGCTTTTCCTGAGTCGTTCAAACCGCAGACTACCGAAGGATGGAAATTAGCACTCTCCAGGGCAACCTATACAATCCCAGTTATTCCTGGGAGGAGCAGTGGTCAGCTGAAACTTACAGGAACACTCCAGGCATTTGAAAAGAAGACTGCTTTTTTTAAGGCGGTTTTGCGTTCAAGCCCAAGGGGTATTACTAATCCAACTGAAGTAATAGGGCAGTGGACGGTGGCTGTAGATACTTCTTCCCTCAAGCTAGAGATAACTGGACCACCATCGCTTACTTTGGGGCAGTCACTGGAGTATGTTGTTAAATATCGCAATGAGAGCACGGAGATGGTAGATAATATTCAACTACTCCTTGATTATCCAGAGGGCTTTACTCCTACGGGTTTTGTTCCGAATCCATCTCGGGAAGAGAATCGCTGGGTTCTCGGTCGACTTGAACCTCGTTCGGAAGGATTGATTAGTATTAAGGGAGAGATACGAGGAATTGCTGGTGATGCCAGAAGACTCATTGCTCGTCTTGGTAAAGAGCAGGGTGACGGCGAATTTCTCAGTTTGGCTCAAGAAGAAAAACTTACCAAGGTCTTTTCTCCTCCACTTTCGGTGAGTTTGGATGTGGATAATGATGGGGGATCAGTTGACCCCGGACAATCTCTACTGAATCGAATTGTTTTTCGTAATAATAGCAATGTAGGTATTCGTGATATTGTTGCTACGGTAAAACTGGACGCCGAATATCTCAGTATGGAAGAGATGACTATTCCTCGAGGGGTAAGTTATGATCGTTCGAGACAGCAGCTGGTTTTTCGCGCATCAGAAATTCCAGAATTACGAAGTCTCGAACCAGGAGAACAAGGCGAGATTTCTTTTGGAGTAAAGGTCAAATCCAATCTTTCGGATTTAGGTAGACGAAACATTCAAATTAGGACCAGTGTTTCTTTGGATAGTCCCGATCTTCCGCACGGACAAAATGAGGTTTTTGTCCCACAGAGTGAGAGCTTGGTTAAGGTAAATTCTCCTGCGAGACCATTGATACAAGTTGAATATGCTGATTCTCAGTTTCCTAATTCAGGACCTTTTCCACCAAAAGTTGGGGAAACAACAACGTATACCGTGAGGCTTACTGCCTCGACCGATCTCAATACACTCAATGATGCCCGCTGGACTATGGCTCTTCCAAGTTCTGTACAGTTTATGTCAGTCCTTGCCGGCGAAAGTAATTCCCTGAAATACAACATTCGTACTGGGGAACTCGTTTGGGATCTTAGGTCACTTGAACCAGGACAGAGTAATGCTCGTGAAGTCGTTTTTCAAATTAGCTTTATTCCAGCACCAAGGGGATCAAAACTGATACCAAACCTCATTAATAACGGTGTTTTTATTGCCAAAGATTCATTTACTGGAAAAAGTATTGAGGTGTCAGTGGCTCATATCGCGGCTGGCCACATTCTTGAGTAAAAGAAGTTTTAAAGTGGGGTATCCGTGACAGACTACCCTTTTTGCGGTAGTCTGTTTTCATTCTTATTATGTTTACCCTGACTCATACTACACCCAAACGAAAGGGAATGCTCAAGACGGTGCACGGAGAGCTCGAGACCCCGTTTTTTATGCCGGATGCAACGAGGGCTACGGTTCGAGGACTGACTTCGGTACAGCTAGAGTCTCTTGGCCTTGAAGCTCTCGTAGTGAATACATATCATCTTATGCTTCAGCCTGGGGAGAAGCGGATCAAGGACGCTGGTGGCATCCATCAATTTATGCACTGGTCCCGGCCGGTTCTTTCGGACTCTGGTGGGTACCAAGTGTTTTCATTGATTCATAGAAATCCAGAGCTTGGTCATATTACTGAGGAAGGAGCAGCGTTTCGATCAATTCTGGATGGATCAAAGCATCTCCTCACGCCAGAACGATCAATCCAAATCCAATTTGATCTCGGAGTTGATATGATAGTTTGCCTCGACGATCCGAGGCCTAACGATGTAGAGGAAGGAGAAATGCGTGAGTCAGTCGAGCGAACCATTCGTTGGGCCAAACGTTGCCGTGATGAATATGATCGACTCGTACAAGAGCGAGGATTCACCGAGGCGAATCGCCCGCTCATTTTTGGGGTGGTTCAAGGAGGAATAATTTCAGAACTTCGAAAGTATTGTGCAGCAGAACTTGCTCAGTTCAACTTTGATGGCTATGGGTTTGGCGGTCGGCATATCGACATACAAGGAAATTTTCTCGAAGAAATTATACGAGTAACGGCAGAGGCTATCCCAGAAGATGCACTGAGATTTGCCCTCGGTATTGGAACGCCAGAGGATATTGTCCGATGTTATGAGCTCGGTTGGGATATGTTTGACTGTGTTATTCCGACGCGTGAAGGGAGACACGGGAGGCTCTTTTTGTGGAATCCGAGAGGCTCTCTCGAACAAAGAGATTTTTTTACTACTATTAATATTCGCAACGAACAGTATAAACAAGATGACACGACTGTAGATCAGACCTGTGATTGTACTCTGTGCACATCGTACACACCAAGTTATCTCCACCATCTCTTTCGGGTAGGCGAGCCGCTCGCTCTTGCGCTGGCTTCAGAACACAATCTGAGATTTTATACGAGGCTCATTACTGAGCTTCGGAATTGTTCATAAATAAAATACTAAAGGCGCCAGCACCGCGATTACGGGTGGCGCCTTTTGACTTTCAGACAGCAGCGTTCTTGGCACGGGAACGATGGCGTTGCATGGCCTTGGCCGCTTGTATACGGCGATGTGCTACGGAGAGATCTTCACAGAGCTGAGCGAGCTTCGCGAGGAGAATGTTGAAGTCGCGTATGGCCGTTTCCTGAAGCGAGGGAGCGCAGGAGGTGGTTGGCTTCAGGAGGGCGCTGAGTTTCTTCTCAAACTCCTTGACCACGTTTCGGATGTCTCGTGCGGCCCATCGCCACTCGCGACCTTTGATTTTTTCCCGGAGATGTTTCAGTTCCCCGGGACCCTCGAGGAGTCCGAGCTCAGCGAGCATGAGGATGAGCGTGATGCTGTCGACTTCTGGAGCGGGGTATGGGTGTCTGCTCTTAGTCTTCACAGTTTCTTCGGGCCCCACCTCCTTTTGGCTGAGCCTGTCGAGGCAGCCAAAGATTGATCGGCGAGCCTCCTCCAGAAGAAGGTTCATCCCGGCCTCTTGGAGGCTGTTTGGCTGTTCTTCAGCGCGATTCCTTCTTCGGCACTGTTTACACAGGTGAACCATTGGAACAGTCAGAGCTGTTCTCAGGATGGAAAAGGGGGACATGGTTTTTTGTGTATTCATGACATCTCCTATCCTTGGAGCGGAGGGATGGTGAATGGTTTTGATGGGGTGATGATCCCGATCTCTAATCCGATCAAAGTGAGCCAGCTGGCTATGACGAATCCCACAACGAAAATGAGGAGGCTCTGCCACGAAGGTATGCACCACCGTAAGATCCGAAGAAATTTTTGGTGTTGCAGAGATGGTCTAGGCGGATCAAAGGGCCTATGAAGCTTTATTCGAGCTTGGATAACGAGACCGAAGAATACGATTACGAAGACTCCGATAGGGAGCCAACCAATGTCAAAAGACATATGATGCTCCACTTGTTAGGTTGATGGACCAGCGAGATGTTGGTACTATTGACTTGTTAAAGAGAAATTGTACAATACGTATCTTTCACTATTTTGTCAAACATTATGGCTGCCCCTGAAAATCTCATGGAAAAAATTATTTCCCTCGCTAAACGTCGGGGTTTTGTTTACCCATCATCGGAGATTTATGGTGGTTTCGCAGCGGTCTATGATTTTGGTCCATATGGAGTAGAGCTTGCCAAAAATATTCGCGAAGCCTGGTGGAAGGCAATGGTCTATGATCATGACAATATCGTCGGGCTCGACAGCGCTATTTTTATGCATCCAAAGGTGTGGGAGGCTTCGGGGCATGTGGGGGGCTTTTCGGATCCTCTGGCTGAATGTAAAGAGTGTCATACGAGGGTTCGTGTTGATCATCTCCTCGAGGCAGCTGGTATTTTTGCTGATGAGAAAATGACTGAAGCTGAGATCAATATATTGTTCTCAGAACATGAGAAAGAAGTGAAGTGTCCCAAGTGTGGGAAGAGTAATTTCACCGAGGCCAAGAATTTCAATCTCCTGGTCCAGTCAAATCTTGGAAATTTTACCGGGGACTGGACAGTAACACCGACCTATCTTCGGGGTGAGACGTGCCAGGGAATTTATGTCAATTTCAAAAATGTGCTTGATAGTTCACGAGTGAAAGTTCCCTTCGGTATTGCGCAGATCGGCAAGGCTTTCCGCAATGAGATCACTGCTCGGCAATTTATTTTTCGCAAACGAGAATTTGAGCAGATGGAGATGCAGTATTTCGTGCATCCGAGTGACGCAGCAGTAGTGTATGAGGAGTGGCGAAAGAAGCGCTTCAATTACTATACAGAAGCACTTGGACTCAAAGCAGAAAATCTTCGTTGGCATGAACATGAAAATCTCGTGTTCTATGCCAAGGCAGCCTGGGATATTGAGTATAACTTTCCTTTTGGTTTCAAAGAGCTTGAAGGCGTGCACAATAGGAGTGATTACGACCTCACTCAGCACAGCAAATTCTCGGGAGCCGATCTTTCGTATACCGATCCCAAGACAAATGAAAAATATATTCCGTGGATTGTGGAGACTTCTGTCGGACTTGAGCGGACTTTTCTTGCGGTGATGACTGATGCTTACACTGAGGAGACGGTTGGAGAGGGGGATACCCGTATCGTGATGAAATTTCCCAGGCAGCTTGCCCCGGTACAAGTCGCGGTCTTTCCGCTCCTCAAGAATAAGCCAGAGCTTGTTGAGAAAGCTCGGGAAGTCTATCAGACTCTCAAGAAAGATTTTCGAGTCGAGTTTGATGACAATGGCAATGTGGGGAAACGCTATCGCCGTCAGGATGAGATTGGGACACCCTCTTGTGTTACGATTGATTTTGACACGCTTGGTGCAGGGGAGGATACATCTCTCATTGGGACGGTGACTGTTCGTGATCGCGATACGATGAAACAGGAACGAGTAAAGATCGAGGATCTCTCGCTGTTTCTGAAACGGTAAGACTTATGAATTTCGAAAAAACACCGAGGTCCGAGCAACAGCTAAAACTAGAGAAGCTTCAGGGACTGAATCATAAAGAGAAGCTGACGCTTTTTGAACTAGCCTTTCGGCTTGGAGTGACTTCAAAAAAAGAAACTACCACCAATTTTTTGACGACACTCCATCCGGATCATCTCACTGGTCTTTATGAAAAATGGCATGAGTTTTCTATGAGAGTCAGTGATCAAGGGACGGATATAACCAGTTTTTCTGAGGAGGAGATCGAAAGTCTCCTCAATGAAGTCCTGAGTGAAGAATCAATAAATTAATGAATGGATCGATATGCACTACAAAAAACATACTTTGAAGAATGGATTGCGGATTATTTTGGCCCCCATGGAGGAAAATGAAACGGTAACGGTTCTCGTTATGACGGGAGTAGGAAGCCGCTACGAGACGCGAGTTGAGAATGGCTTGGCACATTTTCTTGAACATATGTTTTTCAAGGGGACGGAGAAACGGCCGACAGCTCTCGATATTAGTAAAGAGCTCGATGCTGTCGGAGCCGAGTACAATGCCTATACTGGCAAGGACCGCACCGCCTATTATGCCAAAGTCGAGGCGCATCACGCCGATATTGCCCTCGATGTGGTGTCGGATATCTTTATGAATGCCAAGATCGAGCAAGAAGAAATCGATCGCGAGCGAGGGGCCATTCTTCAGGAGATCAATATGTATGAGGACATGCCGATGAGGCATCTCAATGATCTCTGGGAACTCCATCTCTATGGTGATACGCCACTGGGTTGGGAAATTGTTGGGCCAAAGTCCAACATCAAATCGTTCCAGCGAAGAGACTTCATGAAGTATCTCGCTCGAGGATATGTAGCCGAGAATGTCGTCGTTGGAGTGGCGGGAAAATTTGATCCCAAGCGGATGAAGAAAATGATCGAAGAACGCTTCTCGCATATTCGCACGGGCAAGAAACCAAGTTTCAAAAAGAATACCGTCAAGCAAAATCAGCCAGAGGTCTTTGTTCAAGAGAAGAAAACTGACCAAACCCATATGCTGCTTGGGGTGCGGGCTTATGATATGTACCACCCTGACCGGTACGCTCTCTCGGTACTCGCTACTATTCTCGGCGGGGGGATGTCTTCACGGCTCTTTATGGCGGTTCGTGAGCGTCGTGGTCTTGCGTATTCAGTGCACACGGGGATAGAAAGTTATCATGAGGCAGGGTATCTCGCGACACAGTGTGGTGTGGAGCATGAGAATCTCGAGGAAACGATTCGCGTTATTCTCGAAGAGTACAGCAAGATTGCGATGGAAAAAGTAGATGCAGCAGAACTCAAGAAGGCCAAAGAATATATTAAAGGGAAAATGGCTATGGGACTCGAGGGATCGGATGATGTGGTGGAATATCTTGTCACCCAAGAAACGATTCGTGGTGAAATTGTTCTTCCCAAAGAGAAAGCGAAACTTATCGACAAAGTAACTGCCGACGATGTACTTCGTGTGGCCAAAGATATTTTCCAGAATAAGAAACTCAACCTCGCTGTTATTGGGCCACATCCGGACAAAAAGAAACTCGTTCCGTTGGTGAGATTTAAAGTCTAGATATGCCCGGGATACTCTATATTGTCGCAACGCCAATTGGCAATCTCGGAGATATGACCGTGCGCGCTTTGGAGGTGCTGAAGCAGGTAGACCTCGTACTTTCTGAGGATACTCGGGTGACCAAGAAGCTTCTTTCTCATTACGAGATCGCTACGCCCACACTCTCTTGTCACGAACATACAGAGAGGGGAAAGCTTGCTCAAATCATTGAACGCTTGAAGGCTGGCGAGTCGATGGCACTCGTGACTGATGCTGGGACTCCGGGACTTTCTGACCCTGGCAATGTCCTGGTTTCATTAGCGCTGACATCTGATATTATCGTCGTTCCGGTACCTGGAGTGTCGGCGCTAGCGACGATGGTATCTATTGCTGGTATTGATATGCGGGAGTTTTCTTTTCTTGGTTTTCCGCCACACAAAAAAGGCCGAGAAACATTTTTCAAACGAGTGGCAGAAAGCGATATTCCCACGGTGTACTATGAATCGCCTCACCGAGTAATCAAAAATTTGGAACTCTTGAAAACTTTCGCACCAGAGAAAAAAATAATTCTTGGTCGCGAACTCACCAAGATGTTTGAGGAAGTAGTACGGGGGAATGTTGAAACAGTTGCTACTTATCTTGCCTCTGATCCCAATAAAACCAAGGGAGAATTTGTGATCATTGCCTATTAAAAAGTTTTTGAGCCCGGCGCTACGAGAAGCGTCGGGCTCGGATTGAGGGCTACTTGTTGAAGAGCCAGTTGGCCCAGTGGGCACTGGCGAAGGTGCATTCATTGCGGAGTGCACATTCTGTCGATGCAAACGTGTAGGCCATCAGGAGGAGCCCGATGGCAAGAAGCCAGAAAGCGACTGTTTCCAGTATGCGCTTGGAGCGCTCGCTGGTGAGTTGCCACCAGATCTGATGGCTAATCGTCTTGACTTGCCGGAACAACTTCCCCACTTGTGGGGAGCGTCGCCAGCTGGGGCCAAGGAGATAGGCTACCAATGCGATAGCCCAAGCAAAGAGCTGAGCCATCGCCATGATGAACGAGTACAACACCTGCTCGACAGCGTCGAGTTCCTCGTCGATCATGTGGGGAGTATGATCCATTGCTGATCTCCGTAGTTGTAGGGGAACTATAAACGGCACGATTACCGTTCACAACATTATACACCAAAAAAGTATCAAAGTCAACTCATTCTCAGGAGCGAAAAAAGGTGCTAGAGTTGGCTCATATAAGCCAAAAATTGGCAAAAAATTCTTTGAATATGTCAGAAAAAGCTTCAAATAAGCCATTTTTTATTACCACGGCCATTGATTATGTCAATGCAGCACCACATGTTGGGCACGCGGTGGAAAAAGTTTTGACAGATGTGGTGGCGCGCTATCATCGCCTTGCTGGTGACGAGACGTATTTTCTGACTGGTTCTGATGAAAATAGTCTCAAGAATGTACAGGCAGCCGAAAAAGCTGGCCGACCAACGGAAGAATTTGTAGCCGAAAATGCCGAAGCGTTTAAGGCACTTGCTCATTCACTTGATCTCTCGTTCGATGAGTTTATTCGTACCACGGAGAAGCGGCATTTTGCTGGAGCGCAAAAAATGTGGAGTGCCTTCAAATCAGTAGATCTCTACAAAAAAGCCTATAAGGGTCTCTACTGTGTTGGTTGTGAAGAATTCAAACTTGAGAAAGATCTCGTAGGGGGAAAGTGTCCTGATCATCAGAAAGAACCGGAAGTGGTGGAGGAAGAAAACTGGTTTTTCAAACTGTCCAATTATCAGGACCAACTTTTGCAGTTGATTGAAAGTGACAAGCTCAAAATCTATCCTGATTATCGCAAGAATGAAGTGGTGTCATTTATCAAAATGGGACTAGAGGATTTCTCTATCTCTCGTTCGGTAGCGAGGGCGAGGAATTGGGGGGTGCCGGTACCAGGTGATGAGACACAGATTATGTATGTGTGGGTGGATGCTCTCTCCAACTACATTACCGCTCTCGACTATGCCGAGGGTGGTGAACTTTATCAGAAGTTTTGGATGGGCGACTCTGAGCGGGTGCACGTGATTGGGAAGGGGATTCTCCGTTTCCACGCTATCTATTGGCCAGCCATGCTCCTTTCGGCTGGACTACCACTCCCGACCACTATCTATGCTCACGAGTATCTCACCATCAACGGACAGAAAATGTCAAAGTCTTTGGGAAATGTCATTTACCCGAGTGAGCTCGTTGAAAAATTTGGCATCGATGGGACGCGCTATCTCCTCCTGACCGCTTTGCCGTATTCGAAAGACGGGGATTTGTCGTGGGAAAAAATGACGGAGAAGTATAATGCAGATCTAGCTAATGGTTTGGGGAATTTGGTTTCGCGGGTGATGAAGCTTTCAGAAAAACTAGAAGACAAAACAATCGAAGTTGACCTGGTTGATAGTTTTCAAAAACAACTAATGACCGAGTTTAAAATTGCAGATGTATTGGTGGGGATATGGTCTCAAGTTGCCATTGCTAACAAAGAGATTGATGAGAAGAAACCATGGGAATTAGTAAAGACAAATCCTGATGCATTTGGCGAAGTAATGCAAAGTTTACTTTTTCGATTGAGGTGTATTGCTCATGATCTCCAACCCTTTCTCCCATCAACAGCAGAAAAAATTGAAGTAGCTCTCAAAACGGGCACAGTGGAACCACTCTTTCAGCGGATAAAATAATTGACGGCGGGCCGGAGTTTCCGGACCGCCGAGCGTGGTCACCGAGGAATGCTGGCTAGTCCCTCACCAAGTCCGATTGGCCCCATGAGAAGGCAGAAGAGGACGAAGGCGAGGAGGGTGACAACAATCCAGGTGGAGGGGAGATGTTTGCCCATGGAAACTCCTATTGATGTCGAAAGATGGCGAAACAGAGTCCAAAAAGAACGAGCGCAAGTGGAATACCAGCAGCAATCAAGATAATCTTGCGCATTTCTCGCCAATCCCCAGAAGTTTTTTTCATGTGTTCTCCTAGAGGTCACGATATTTTTAGGCTAACAGCCAAAGAAAAAAAGAGCAATTTTGTTATACTGACATCGAGGAATTATGCAAGATATTCATACTCATCTCTACTGGCACACATATGATAGCGATCGCGACGCGGTGGTTGCTCGTGCCCGAGCAGCTGGTGTCGAGAATATGTTTGTGATTGGCTGTACGGTGGAAGAGAGTCGGCAAGCAGTAATGCTGACTGAACAGTACGAGTGTGTGTATGCGAGCGTTGGTATTCATCCGCAGGAGTTTGCTACTGAGAGATCGGTACATGAGCTCGGCCACTCAATTGATGCTTTGAGAGAATTGGCTGCCAAGAAAAAGGTTATTGCTATCGGTGAGTGTGGGCTGGAATACTTCGCTCATGACAAAACTAAACCAATTACCGATGAACAAAAAGCGTGGCAGCGAGCCGGATTTCTCGCTCAAATGAGGTTGGCTGTCGAACTGGGATTGCCGCTTATTGTACATGCCCGAGGAGAGATAGGCGAAAGTCAGGTATACGAGGATATGTACGAAATATTGGAGAAGGAGAGTGGAGAGCTAAGAGCGGTCATTCTTCACTGCTATATGGGTGACACTGAGGTAACGAGAAAATTACTTACTCTTCCAAAGGTGTATTTTTCTTTTACGGGAAATATTACCTACCCAGTGAAGAAAACGGTATTGGGTACCAAGGATGATTTGACCGAAACCGTAAAACTCATTCCGTTGGAGCGAATTTTTACTGAAACTGACTGTCCTTTTCTTGCTCCACAATCCAAGCGAGGAGAACGGAATGAGCCGAGCTTTGTCCTGTGGGTAGTCGAGGCCATTGCTTATCTTCAGGGGGTAGACAAAGGGTTAGTGCAGGATGCAGTAGATCGTAATGTAGAAAGTGTTTTTGGCAGGTTTGATACCCCTGAAGAGTCCTGAGCTCGTGGTATACTATCAGAAAGAAAAATAATTTTTGACAGATTCCCTTTATGGGTCTCATGGATAGAATTTTTGGCCGATCTCTATCAACTGAGAAACCGAAGCCAAATACAGAAGAACAAGCTGCTTTTGAGGAAACGCAGGCTCTTATTCGGCGAGTGAGTGGAACTGATGATCAGCCATCCACACTGCCCCCACAAGAAGAGAGAGTCTCTCCTTTTGCTGATTCTTCAAAAGTGCGACCTCAGGGTGATGTTCGGGTCAATACCCCGGTGAGTACAGTGGGGATAGGGGAACACAAGATTAATACAGAGACTCTCGAAAAGAATCTCCAACATCCAGTTTTTGAGGATCCTCTTTTACCGCAAGTTGCCCATGCTCCAAGTGATGACCCGAGTCGGTATGGGTCCGGATTCGTCCCTGCTCCTAAAACAAGTTATACTGCTTCCCCGATAAGTGAACGAGGACTTGATGATTTACGTACGAATCCTCGATCTTTGGAAGTGACTCTCCAGGACCCGGGGCTTTCTTCAGATGTTGTATTGGGAAGTGATGACTACGCAAAAAGACGTTCAGCAGCACGTTTAGCTCCCAAGCCAAACGCAGCGCCTGGTATCACTACCGAATCGCTGCGAGCGCTTGAGGGGGTGACGATTGAAGATCCTGATGAAAAAGCTGAACGTGACAAGAAGTGGAGGGGTGCTGTTATAGCTTCACGTGGTGGTGGGGTTAATGAGATATTCAATGGTCGGCCACCAGCTATGCCGTCTGAGGATGCTCTTTGGGAGGCGGCTCGCCAGGCTGCTCAGCGCGCTGATGAGTGGGTAGCTCAGCAGCGAGCTCTAGCTCTTACCTCAAAGCGAGAATTTTTGCCGGTTGCTCAAGAGAAACGAGCTGAGTTCGAGAGGCTTAGGAATGAGATGCTACTCAAGATTACAGAGTTAAAAGCAAAAATAGAGATTGAAGAGGATAATGATACGCGCGACCTGATGCAGGAGGTATTGGAGCGAAGTATTATAAGGTACCTGAAGTTCTTTTTGGGATCTGATAAATAACATATAGAATTATGGGAAAAATGGATCATGCTGAGCTCGATTGGGTTGCTCATATAGCAGCTGAAGCAGAAGCTCAAGCTGGTGATAAGGGTGTTGAAGTAAAGTCAGAAGCAGTACTGACTCCAGAACAGAAAGCTGTCAAAGTAGAAGAAGCACAAGCTGAGCAACAATCTATTCTTGCTCTTGAGACTGAAAAGAAAGTGCTTGAGGCTGAGATTGCTTCCGATCGGCAAAAGCAAGCCAAAGCTCTTGGTTCGATCGCTGGGTTTGTTGGGATGATGAGCAATATGGCTAATAGTCCTGAGGTAAATGCGGATATTATTGAACGGCGCAAAGAAGCTGAGACTTTCGCTCGGGAGCTCGAGCAACGTATTGCTGATAATGAATTAAAAATTACTGAGATGGGCCTCGAGGCAAGGAAAGCGAGGTATCGTATGGCTTTTCCTGATGGCCCAGAAATTTAATGTCACTGAGTCAATATTCTGTATATGATGAAATTTGAAGCGCCATCACCAAGACCAGGGAGACCTGCAGAAGTACCTCCTGAGGCGCAGGCTATCCTTCGGGAGGACGATGAGGCTGCTGTAAATGAGTTCCATCCATTGCCTCCTTCTCACCATGATGAGGATTTCACCGATTCTACTCGCGATCTCCTCAAGGGGAGCGAGATGAAGGAATTGCTTGTTGGTCCAGAGGCCATGGTTCTCTTAGAGAAACAGGAAGCTCGTTATACTCAGCTCCAAACCGATATAATGAGTTTACGACATCAGCTCGATGACCCGGCTCTTTCGGTCGATGAGCGTAGTCAATTGACTCAATCACTCTCCCAACTTGAAGGACGGGCGAACCGAATAGGGGAATTTTTACGGAGAGCTAGAGGATATGTTGGGCCACTCCATTGAGATCGTTTGACCCATACCGTTTCCACTGCTACACTAGAGGCGCTCTTGAGCGCTTTTTTGTATGGAAATTTCTATTGCTGCCGAACAACTTTTTTCTCTGGGGAGCTTCCCTATTACCAACACACTTCTGATTGGTGTTTTGGTGACACTTGGTCTCATCTGGCTTTGTCGTTCAGTAGCTGTGAACTGGAGAGAAATACCAACTGGGAAGCAGAATGTGGTAGAGGTCATATTTGAAGCTTTGCTCGATCTTATTCAGTCGGTAACTCAGGACCGTAAGCAAGCTCTCCAATTTTTCCCATTGATTGCCACCATTTTTCTTTTTGTGCTTTTTTCTAATTGGGTAGGGCTGCTTCCAGGGATGCATACGATTGGACTGACCGGTCATCATGCTGAAGGAAGTCATACGATCATCCCATTTATTCGGGCTACCTCGGCTGATCTCAACTTTACCCTAGCTCTCTCACTCATTGCTGTGATCACCATCCAGTTCACGGGTATTGCTGCCCTCGGAGTGACGAAGTACGCCCGGAAATTTTTGGTCAGTCCCTTTCATAAGCCGTATGGTATTGGGACTTTAGTGGGGGTACTTGAACTCATTTCAGAAGTAGGAAAAACAGTCTCGTTCACCTTTCGTTTGTTTGGAAATGTTTTTGCTGGAGAAGTGCTCCTTATCGTGATGCTTCATCTGGTGCCATATTTTCTCCCACTCCCATTCCTCTTTCTGGAGGTGTTTGTCGGTCTGATCCAGGCCATCGTCTTCGCTATGCTCACGCTTGTTTTTCTCAAAGGGGCTACCTTGGAACCGGAGCACTAGGGAAATTTCTCGTGAGATGGACAGGAGTAGAGAAAAGCGGTATACTGGGTAAATTCTTAATTTGATAATTCAATAATATTTAAGAATATGGAACTCGAATCAGCCAAAATGATCGGTGCAGCCCTCGCCATGGGTCTTGGTGCCTTGGGACCTGGTATTGGTCTTGGTATTCTCGCCGGAAAGGCTCTGGAAGCTATTGGTCGCAATCCAGAAGCTCAGGGGAAAGTACAGACGACGATGATTCTTGCTATTGCCGTGACAGAAGCAGTGGCTATCTATTCACTCGTGGTAGCTCTTATGATTCTCTTCGGCTAGATAGTGCCGGGTTTTCTTTCCTATGGAAATTCTCTCCAAACTCGGTATCGATTGGAAACTGCTTATAGCACAAGCAGTGAACTTTTTAGTTTTGCTTTGGGTGCTTAAGCGGTATGCCTATGGCCCTATTCTCCGGGCACTCGAGTCACGTACGGAGCGTATCGAACAGGGACTCAAGGATGCGGAGACTTCTCGAGCTCAGCTTGATGCTGCTCGGGAGGAGGAGAAAAAACTCCTGTTGGCTGCAAGGGAAGAAGCTCGCGCTATCTTGTCTCAGGCGGAAGTCTCAGCCAAAAAGCGTGATGCGAAGATGCTTGATGAAACAAAACAGAAAATTGATCGCATGATTGCTGAAGCTGATGTTCATTTAGCAGAACAGCAGTCAAAACTTCTGCGTGAGGCTAAGACAGAGATAGTCGATGCAGTACTCCTTGCGACCAAGCAGATCCTTGGTGAAAAAGTTGATGCTGGTCTCAATCAAGAAATTGTGAGGCAGTCATTGGAGAGAACTCAGGTGAAGCAATAAGAAGTATGCGTCTTATCCCAAACAAAATTGCTTCTGCGGTACTCTCGCTCGAACAGGGAGGGGTAGAAGCGAGTGAACTGGCGAGAAATCTTGTAGCATTTCTCCGTCGTAAACGGTCTCTCGGGCTACTGACATCAGTGGAGAGTTCGCTCGAGAAACTCGTCGATGAACGTGAGGGGAGAAAGAGGGTAACTGTTGTTTCGGCACAGCAGTTGGATGGGGCGATGCGGAGCGCTCTTGCAGAAAAAGCTCAGCAGCTTTTTGGTCACGATGGGAAAAAAGTAGAAAGCCTTTTTCAGGAAGATCCGAAACTCATCGGTGGTGTGAAAATGTTTACAGAAGATACTCAATATGATTTTTCCCTCACCCGCATTTTAAAAGAACTCAAACGTCAATTGTAATTACCTTGCGCTTATGTCCAATCCACTCATTGAAGAACTGAAGAAAGAACTTTCCCAGTTTCACCATGCTGCCGTACGTGAAGCGATTGGCACCGTCCTGGAAGTGGGTGATGGTGTCGCGCGTGTCGCTGGACTGTCCGAGGTGATGGCATCGGAAATGGTGGAGTTTGACAATGGCACACTCGGAGTAGCACTCAACCTGGAAGAAAGCGAGGTAGGAGTGATGGTCATGGGTGAGATGGGTAATATTCATGAGGGAATGCAAGTAAAGGCTACGGGCCGTATTCTTTCCGTTCCAGTTGGCGAAGGAGTGGTAGGTCGCGTTGTCAATGCACTTGGTCAACCAATCGATGGCAAGGGAGAACTGAAGTCCGAAAAATTCTATCCAGTAGAAAAAATTGCTCCCGGAGTGATTACTCGGCAATCAGTTCATCAGCCGCTTCAGACGGGCATCAAGGCTATCGACGCTCTTATTCCTATTGGCCGTGGGCAACGTGAACTTATTATTGGTGACCGTCAGACCGGAAAGACAGCAGTAGCCATCGATACGATTATCAATCAGAAAGGACAGAATGTCCTCTGTATGTACGTGGCTATCGGACAGAAGGAATCAAAGGTGGCCCGTATCAAGGCCGAACTTGAGAAAGCAGGTGCCATGGAGTACACCACTATTGTAGTGGCAGGTGTATCGGAATCTGCTGCTCTTTCATATATTGCCCCCTATGCTGCTACCGCCATGGGTGAATACTTTATGGACCAAGGGAAAGACGTCTTAGTTATCTACGATGATCTCTCCAAACATGCTGTAGCCTATCGTCAGATTTCCCTCATTCTTCGTCGGCCGCCAGGTCGTGAAGCCTATCCAGGAGATGTATTCTATGTCCATTCAAGGCTTCTCGAGCGCAGTGCCAAGATGAGCGCTGAGCATGGTGGTGGATCACTGACCTCTTTACCAATTATCGAGACGCAGGCAGGGGATGTGTCGGCCTATATTCCTACTAACGTGATTTCTATTACCGATGGGCAGATTTATCTCGAGTCGGATCTTTTCTACAAAGGAATTCGTCCAGCTTTAAACGTCGGTATCTCAGTATCGCGCGTGGGTTCGGCAGCTCAGATCAAAGCTATGAAGCAGGTTTCGGGAACACTCAGACTTGACCTCGCTCAATTTCGTGAGCTTGAAGCCTTTGCTCAATTTGGTTCAGACCTTGATGAAAAGACCAAGTCTCTCATCGAACGTGGTCGCCGGGCCGTGGAAGTGTTGAAGCAGCCCCAGTATGCACCACTACCGGTAGAGAAAGAAGTGGCTATACTCTATGCCTTGTCTCGTGGCTATCTCGATGATGTAGCGGTAGCTGATATTAATCGTTTCGAACGTGAATTTCTCGTGGCGCTCGACAGTGAAGGGCAATCAGTGAAAGATCTCCTGCTCAAAGATAAAGCGCTGACCGAGGCAGTAGAAGCAGCTCTCAAAGAATTTATTGAAAAGTTTAAGAAGGGGTTTGCTGTTTAGACTTTTATGAATAAATCCATCAAACAAGCTCTGTTGTGGTTGCCTATACTGCTGGTGGGCTTGTTATTTGGATTCAAAGTGATTAATTGGGAAACAGCAATCAGTCTCCTGGTGCTTATCGAGTTTGGAATGATTGTTTTTCTTGCTTGGAAACAGAATTAAAAGTGTATGGCTAGCGGCAAAGACATTCGAAGGCGCATCAAAGGAGTCAAAGGCACGGGGAAGATTACCCGGGCTATGGAGATGATTAGTGCTGTCAAAATGCGGCGAGCCGTCGAAAGAGCGCTGGCGATGCGGCCCTACGCCCAGTCCACAATCTCCGTGCTCCATCGAGTCACTGAGGCCGTCCAAAGAGAGAATCATCCACTCCTTACGGCCAGACCAGTCAAAAAGGAACTCTATATCGTTATCACGTCTAATCGCGGATTGTGTGGATCTTTTAATGCTCAGGTCTTGAAGAAATTGCGAGAGGCCAGACAGGCAGATCGTGAACGTGAAGCGGTCTTTATCACGCTTGGGAAAAAAGGAGAGCAAGCAGTGCGGCGGATGAAAGGAGAAATTCTTGCCTCCTTCCCTCATGTATTTGATTACCCGCGAGTTACCGATATGCGCCCGGTAACGAGGATTCTTTTGGAAGAGTTTCAATCTGGGCGTGTCGATCGAGTGGTGATGGTCTATACCGACTATATCTCGGCGTTAGTACAAAAAACCAAACTGCGAGTGCTCCTCCCTGTTATCGAGAAAGATGTAAAGAAGATGCTTGATGAAATTGGCTTGAGTACTGATACGGGAGTAGCTGGGGATTTTCTCATCGAGCCGTTTCCTGCTCAAGTACTCGAAACACTCATTCCACGCCTGATCGAAGCCGAGCTCTACCATGCTGTGCTCGAATCCAATGCTTCGCAGGAAGCCGCTCGCATGGTAGCGATGCGGAGTGCCACTGATGCGGCCAAGGATATGGTGGCGGATCTTACCCTGACCTACAACCAGCTCCGTCAACAAAAAATTACTCAGGAAATTGCGGAGCTCTCGGCGGGGATGGCGGCAGTGCAGGGATAATCATATTTTGATAATTAAAGTTTACGTATGCAACACACAGGAACCATTATTCAAGTGATCGGACCAGTTATCGATGTTGAGTTTGGAGATGGGGCGATGCTTCCAAAGATTTATGATGCGCTCGAGGTAACACTCAAAGATGGAAAGCTCGTGGCGGAAGTACATCAACACTTGGGTGGTGGCCGAGTGCGAGCGGTCGCTATGGGTTCGACTGATGGTGTAAAACGCGGCAGTGAAGTAGTAGCAACCGGAGCTGCGATCAGTGTTCCAGTAGGAAAAGGTGTTTTGGGGCGGATGTTCAATGTTCTTGGTGAAGTGATAGATGGTAAGGAGGGAATTCAGGTGGAAACGAAGCGTCCTATTCATCGCAGTGCTCCTTCATTTGAAGAACAATCAACCAAAGCAGAAATTTTTGAAACTGGAATCAAATCAATTGATCTTATTTGTCCTTTCATGAAGGGTGGGAAAGTTGGTCTCTTTGGTGGTGCGGGTGTAGGAAAGACCGTAGTGATTCAAGAGCTTATCAGAAACATTGCTCAAGAGCATGGTGGCTACTCAGTCTTTGCTGGTGTTGGTGAGCGTACTCGTGAGGGGAACGATCTTTATCATGAAATGAAAGACTCGGGTGTTCTCGAGAAAACGGCTCTCGTGTTCGGACAGATGAATGAACCGCCAGGATCACGTCAGCGCGTAGCCCTTTCTGCCCTTACGATGGCTGAGGAATTCCGTGATGCCGAAGGGAAAGATGTGTTACTTTTTATCGACAATATTTTCCGTTTTACTCAAGCCGGTTCAGAGGTGTCAGCCCTCCTCGGTCGCATCCCGAGCGCAGTAGGCTATCAGCCGACTCTTGCCGAAGAAATGGGTGGGCTCCAAGAAAGAATTACATCAACCAAGAAGGGATCGATTACCTCCGTGCAAGCTGTCTATGTCCCAGCTGACGACCTTACCGATCCAGCTCCAGCAACAACCTTCGCTCACCTCGATTCAACAGTGGTCTTGAATCGTGCACTGACAGAAATTGGTATCTATCCAGCAGTTGATCCACTCGATTCAAGCTCGACTATTCTTGACCCACAGATTGTAGGTGAGCGTCATTACAATGTCGCACGTGGTGTGCAGCGAGTCCTTCAGCGATACAAGGACCTCCAAGACATTATTGCTATTCTCGGTATGGAGGAACTCACTGAAGAAGATAAACAACTGGTAGCACGAGCGAGAAAGATCCAAAAATATCTGTCACAACCATTCTTCGTAGCTGAACAGTTTACCGGAGCCCCGGGGAAATATGTAAAACTTGAGGACACGATCACTGGTTTTGAAAAGATTCTTTCTGGAGAACTTGATCATATCGGTGAGCAGGAGTTTTATATGAAGGGAGCTATCGATGAAGTGATAGCTCTTGGTGAGAAGAAATAAGTATGCAGACGTTGGCTCTCAAAATTGTTACCCCAGAAGGAGTAGTACTTCAGGCGGAAGTAGCTCGGGTTACTCTTCCGGTGGAGGAGGGAGAAGTAACGATTCTCCCTGAACACATGCCTTACATTGGCTCACTTGGAGCCGGTGAGGCTGTCCTTACTCACACGGACGAAACGCAAGCTTTCTTTGCACTTTCTGGTGGTTTTGTGGAGTTCGATCACAATACTCTTACGGTATTGGCGGATACTGCCGAACGAGCAGAGGCGATAGATATCGAGCGAGCAGAAGCAGCCAAACAAAGGGCGGAGGAACTCAGAAATCAGGCGGCAGACATGAGCGAAGAAGAGTATGCACGAGTGGCGGCAGCACTGGAGAAAGAATTGGTACGTATCAAAGTGGCGAGAAAGCACGCCAGTCGGCGTGGCCCACAGATTATTTCCGAATAGTCGATTGCCTTTTTAGCTGAAAAGAGTAGACTTTTGATACAGGGTCTACTTTTTTAATTTTCAAAATAATATGCTCAGTCCACGTATAACAAAGGCATTGGCAGTCGGCATACTCGTGCTCGCTTCGATTGCTCTTGTCTTATTTGTAGCATCAGTTTTTTCCTTTGGAGGAGGCAAGGTTGGTTATCAGACTCATTCCTGTAAGGGAATGAGGGGGGGGTGCAATGCTATGGATCAGTCGAATACTACTGGTGGCCGTTTCATGTCACCTATGATGGCACCGGCTTTTGAATCATTAGAAATGGGTGATAGATCAGTGGATGCTATGCCGATGATGAAGATGGCTCCCACTATGCCAATGAGTGATGGCAGTGTAGTGAGTGCCTCTCGAAAAGTAGCCAGTACGGCCTCGCTTGATCTCCGTACCAAGAGTCTTGATTGGACCGTAGGGAAGATACGCGAGATTGCCAAAAATGTCGGTGGTTTTGTAGAGAGTGCCAATATAAATCAGCCAGAGTGGGGACTCAAATCAGCTTGGATTACCGTAAAAGTTCCTACTGATCGTTTTGATGCTGCACTTGCAGAAATGAAACAGACAGCTGATCAGGTGGTGAACGAAAACGCAGGAGCGACTGATGTAACCGCTCAATATATTGATCTCTCAGCTCGGATCAATAACAAGCGAGCTGAGGAGAAAGCATATGAAAATTTGCTGGGCTCGGCTACCAAAGTAGCTGATGTGATTGAGGTTACTCAGCAGTTAACCAATGTGCGTACGGAGATCGAATCATTGGAGCAGCAGCTTCGTTATCTTGAGGGGCAGACAACTCTCGCCACCATTAGCGTGAGCGTTACTGAGGATCCTCAGGTACAGGCTAATCCTGGTGAATTCCAGCGAGGTAATGTCTTTAAAGCTGCTCTTAATACTTTGGTAGACGCACTTCTTTCATTAGGGAGTGGATTGGTAGTCTTCCTTATCTCTGGTCTGCCAGTACTCCTCATCATCTTCGGACTTATTTGGGTAGTCTACCGCATCGCTCGTCGCATCGTTGGGCGAATGTTTGGTGAGTAATCTGTCCACGGTGCATCGAGGCACCTGCTGGAGATACAGCAGGTGCCTTTTGATGTTTTCTTGAAAAAAGGCTTGTTTTAGGCTAGAGTGGGGGAGTCAAAGAATACAGGAGAGTGCTCTAAATTCCTTATGGCTATTTATGTTAGCAAAATACGAACCAGGAAAAATTGAGAAGAAATGGCAAAAGGTCTGGGAAAAAGGCCACCCAAAGCCTCGTGGGAAAAAAGGGAAATACTATGTTCTCGATATGTTTCCATACCCTTCGGGTGATGGGCTTCACGTTGGTCATGTAGAGAATTTTACGGCTACCGATATCTATAGCCGCTTCAAACGCTTTCAAGGTTATGAAGTCATTCATCCAATGGGATGGGATGCCTTTGGTCTTCCGGCAGAGAATTTTGCTATCAAAACAGGTATTCATCCTGATAAACGAACCAAACAATCTATCAAAAACTTCACGAAGCAAATTAAATCTATTGGACTGTCCTATGATTGGGATCGAGAACTCAATACGTCGAGTCCTGAGTATTATCGGTGGACACAGTGGATGTTCCTTTTTCTGTATAAAAATGGCTTGGCCTACAAGAAGAAGGCCAAGGTAAATTGGTGCCAGTCATGCCAGACAGTGCTGGCCAATGAACAGGTCGTAGATGGGAAGTGTGAACGCTGCGGCACGATAGTGGTGCAGAAGGATCTCGAACAATGGTTTTTCAAAATTACTGATTTTATTGAACCCACCAAATCAAAAACAGGAAAGAAGATCAGTGGCCTTCTTTCTGGTCTCGAAAAAATTGATTGGCCCGATTCAACCAAGATAGCTCAGCGGAACTGGATTGGTCGCTCTGAAGGGGCGGAAGTAGTTTTCTGTGTAGCAGGTACTGAAGAGGAAATCAGGGTATTTACGACGCGTCTCGATACGATTTATGGCTGTACCTATGTAGTAGTTGCTCCAGAAAGTGAACTACTTACCAAGCTCTCCTCGCAGATCCTCAATAAGGATGACGTGAAAAAATATCTCGAAGTGACTAAGAGAAAAACTGATCTCGAGCGAACAGAACTGAATAAAGAAAAAACAGGAGTGTACCTTCAGGGGATCGAAGCGATTCATCCTTTTACTGGTGAGCGTCTCCCGGTATTTGCTGCTGATTATGTTCTCTCAACTTATGGTACGGGAGCGGTGATGGGTGTCCCAGCACACGATGAGCGTGATGCAGCCTTTGCTAAAAAATACGATTTGCTGAGGGTAGAGGTGATAACGGGGGAGGTAGAAAATGATCTTTGTACCAAAGATGGAGTGCTGATTGATTCTGGTGAATTTACGGGACTTTCTTCAGTAGAAGCAAGGGAAAAAATGGCAGCCTGGCTCAAGAAGGAGGGTCTCGGAAAGAAGGTGATCAACTATCGTCTCCGTGATTGGCTTATTTCTCGGCAACGCTATTGGGGTGCACCTATCCCGATTATTTACTGTGATGAGTGCGGCGCAGTACCGGTACCAGAGAAAGACCTTCCGGTGAAGATTCCTACTGATGTTGATTTTCGTCCGACTGGTGAGTCACCACTGGTGCGATCCAAAAGCTTTCATCGAGTACAGTGTCCAAAGTGTGGCAAGAAAGCTCGGCGAGAAGTAGATACCATGGATACGTTTGTATGCTCAAGTTGGTATTTCCTCCGCTATGCTGATCCGCAGAACGCCAAGCAATTTGCTGCTAAAGCCAAATTGGAAAAATACCTGCCCGTAGACTTCTACATGGGAGGAGCTGAACACACGGTGCTTCATCTGCTCTATTCACGCTTTTTTACCAAGGCACTTATGAAGTATGGATACCTCGATTTTGATGAGCCGTTCCAGAAATTGCGTCACCAGGGAATTATTCTTGGAGAAGATGGTAATAAAATGTCTAAGTCAAAAGGGAATGTAGTCAATCCAGATCAGGTAGTGGCTGAATTTGGAGCTGATTCACTCAGGCTTTATGAGATGTTCATGGGTCCTTTGGATGAAATGAAGGCTTGGAATACCGGTAGCATTATTGGATTGAGGAGGTTTTTGGAAAAAGTATGGAAACTTCAGGTGAAGGTAGTTCAGGGGAAAGATCGTAAAAATGTTGAAGGAGAAGCGCTTCTCCATAAGACTATCAAGAAGGTAACTGATGATGTGACTGAGCTGAAGTTCAATACTGCTATTAGCTCACTTATGATTCTTGTGAATGATTTGGAAAAACAAGAAATTCTTGATCGAGCCTCCTACAAGGCGCTCCTGGTTCTACTTGCTCCATTTGCTCCTCACATTACCGAAGAGCTCTGGTCAAAGATTGGTGAGAGTAAATCTATCTTTCTTGCGCCCTGGCCCAAGTACGATGCGAACAAAATAGCTGCAGAGACAATCCAGATTGCTGTGCAAGTGAATGGCAAAGTGCGGGGGGCTATTTCCCTTGATCCCAATGCTTCCGAAGATGAGGCACGTAAAGTGGCTCTCTCTGATGAAAAGGTGAAGCAGTTTCTTATGGATGAGACAGTGCGAAAGTGTATCTACGTTCCTGGCCGTATCTTGAGCTTTGTTGTGTAAGAGGCGTCTATCTGACAGGGAAGATTATTTACGTTACAATAGACTGCATGCAAACTATTATTCCAGAGCTTCTCCCGCTTGATCGTCCACTGGTTGTTTTTGACCTTGAGACAACAGGGCTTTCAACTGGTGAGGATAAAATTCTCGAGATCGCCTATGAAAAGATTCTTCCCTCTGGAGAAATCATAGCGGCTGTACACCGAATTAATCCTGGGAGATCTATACCACCAGAGGCTACTTTGGTAAACGGTATTACCGATGCTGATGTAGCTGACGCTCCAAGTTTTGCCAAGTTATCTTATGAACTTTGGACCACCTTCGACGGAGCTGATGTGTCAGGTTTTAATATTGTAGGTTTTGACCTCCCTTTCCTGAAGGCAGAATTTTCCAAGGTTGGTAAGAACTTTGATTTTGTTTCAAAAAAAGTAGTTGATGTGAAGGTTCTGTATCATAGCAAGGAGGCTAAGGATATGTTTGCTCCTCGCAATCTTACAGCAGCTTACAAGCTATACTGTAGTAAAGAGCATATCACTGCTCACACCGGTGCTGGTGATGTGCGTGCCACAGTAGAAATCCTTGAGGAGCAGCTTCGGCGGTATCCAGAGTTTCGGGACTGGCAATACCTTTTTGAACTCCATGGACGGCGTGAGCTTCTTGAATCAGCCAAAACAGAACATGCTCCCGTGGTTACCAAAGCTCCCGGCACTCTTTTTTGAGTATAAAATCAAAGTTTTCTCTAGTTTCATTACGGGTACTCTCAACTTGATGTAGTATGAGTCATATTGACGCGATTATCCTTGGGGTTGTGGAAGGAATAACAGAATTTTTTCCGATTTCTTCCACGGGTCATCTTATTTTGGCATCATCACTCCTCCATCTTCCTGAAACTGATTTCCTCAAGACATTTCAGATAGCTATTCAACTCGGTGCTATTCTGGCTATTGTTGTTTTGTACTGGAAGAAGCTTTTATTTGATCGCGAACTTTTCAAAAAGCTTATAGTGGCGCTTACCCCATCACTTGTAGTTGGTTTTTTTCTGTACTCATTTATTAGGGGGCTTTTTGATTCTCTGTTCGTGGTTGTGGGAGCCCTCTTTGTTGGGGGAATTGTTATTATCGCCTTTGAGCGGATGTACAAGCATCAGGAAGTAGCGAGAATAACTCTCTCCGCACTTTCCTATAAAAAAGCGTTGGGCATTGGTCTTTTTCAAGTATTTTCTGTAATTCCAGGGGTGTCTCGAGCAGGGGCCACTATTCTCGGTGGTCTTGCTTTGGGGCTGGAACGGAAGGCTATTGTAGAATTTTCATTTCTCCTTGCAGTACCAACTATGTTGGCTGCCACAACCCTCGATCTCTGGAAACATGGGGCATTGTTTTCTCAGGCTGATGTATGGCTTCTCCTTACTGGTTTCGTGACGGCCTTTCTGGTAGCGATAGTAGCGGTGAAATTTCTCCTCAAATTTATTGAGACAAATACGTTTGTTGTTTTTGGGATATACAGAATTATTTTGGCAATGATTTTCTTTTTCTTCTTCCTGTAGGAATGTATGGCACTTCTTTATGGAAAACAGATAGCGAGTGAGATACTGACGGAGACAGCTCACTTTATTCACGAGCAGCATCTTCATCCTGGCTTGGCGGTTATCCTGGTAGGTAATGATGCAGGTTCTGAAATCTATGTCAGGCTAAAGTCGGAAGCAGCCGAGCGAATTGGTATTCGTTTCTCACTCTACCGTTTTTCCAAAGAAGATAATCCACAAGTGGTGCGAGATCTCATACTTCGTCTCAATCAGGAGAGAGAAGTTCACGGGATTATTCTCCAGCTTCCACTTCCTGCGGGGTGGGATCCTGACGAATTTATTACGCTCATTAATCCGAGAAAAGATGCTGATGGATTTCATCCAGAAGTTATCAAGGAGTATGTGGCTGGTAATTCTCATCTGACACCGGTCTTGCCGGGAGCTATTGAGGCGTTGATCACATCAACTGGTGCGCTACTTCAGGGTGAGCGGGCAGTTGTTCTGGTAAATTCAGATCTTTTTGGTAGAGTGATCCAGCAATCACTGAGTACGCTTGGTCTTCAGGTGACAATAGTAAAATCTTTAGAGGTTGCCGAACACCGTTCTTTGCTCAGTGATGCTCGAGTAGTAGTTTCTGTTTGTGGGCGGCCTGGTCTTGTGAATCTCTCTGATCTTCGATCGGATGCTATTGTAGTAGATGCTGGTATTACTCGGGTAAATGATCGGGTGCAAGGTGATATCTCTGGTGATAAGGATCGTTATACTGGTTGGGTGACGCCTATTCCGGGAGGGGTGGGCCCACTCACTATTGCCTGTCTTTTGAGGAGGGTAGCTGAAATAGCAGCAAGGGAATAAAGTTACACGGTAAAATGGTATACTAGATCCATGCAAAAAAAACAGCGAGGGTCTATCATTGCTTTTACTCTAATTGTCTTGTCGTTTATCTTAACGTCTGGCTTGGCAGTGATCACTGTCGCTTCACTTGAACGGAAAAGTGGTCTTGTTACTCAAAAATCCGTGGTAGCTTTTCAGGCAGCTGATAGTGGAGCGGAACGTATTTTGAAACGGATGTATATTGATAACTCGCCATCGGTCATGTCTATTCCCAAAAACGGTACGATGACCGACGCTACTTTGAATGATTTGGCTCAAAACCTTACCGGTGTTCAGGCGGGAGCCACCTGTAACACCGCGACCGATGCTGTTGTAGCGACTAGCAACTCAACGCCAGCGTACACTTTTCAAGCTACTTTTTTGGATGGCTCTGATGTATTGATTGACTGTGCGGATGCTACGTGGAGGGATAAAGTGGTGCGGATGAGAGTCGATGGATTCTATCGACAGACCACTCGCGTTATTGAGCTCGGTGTCAAGCCAAGGCCAAAATGCGATCCTACTGTTGATGATGTTGATGGAAATACATACGATGTGGTAGAAATTGCTGATATGTGTTGGACTAAACAAGGCATGAGAGTGGGGACAAGAATTAGTACGGGAATAGCTCAATCAAATAATGGTATCATCGAGTATCATTGTTATGGTAATAATCCATCAAATTGCACTACCAATCACCCCAATGAGCCAGATGGAGGTCTCTATACATGGGATGAGGCGATGCAATATGTGACGACTGAGGGAGCTCAGGGCATTTGCCCAGTAGGTTGGCATGTAGCTACAGATGGTGATTGGGCGAATATGATTCAGTATTTGGACCCTACAATTATTGATCCTTATGCGAATGCACAGCCACCGGGTACTACCGCTGGGACACAACTCAAACCAGGAGGGACATCGGGTTTTGAGGCCAATTATGCTGGTGTAATACAATCAGGGGGAGTGAGTGGTGGACGTGACTCTGGTGGACAATTCTGGACCTCTACTTCTCGGGACGCTACGTCAGCATGGTTCCGTATTCTTATAGCAGGTGGTTTTGATTACTCAGTTAGTCGGCAATCAATGCAAAAATTTGATTACTCTCAATCAGTTCGTTGTGTCAAAGATTGATTGATAACTTTTGTATATTGTGTCATGATTATGTGGTAGACAGTTTGATCATGGAGTGGAGGTATATTGATGAGAATAAATTAAAAACATATGCCTGAGGATAATATAAAAACTTTAGTGAAGATCCGAGTTATCACAATAAGTTTGTTGTTTGTAGCTTTTATAGTGGCGATGCCATCATTTGCTCTAGCTGACTGTACTTACTCAGGCTTACTCTCGTGGGGTGGCAACTGTAGTGCCATGGTCAATGAGACCGTTGCTGAGGGTGGCTACAAGAGTGTAAACAATACCAATTCTGGTTATCAAGGGGCAACAACATATTTTTGTAAGGAAGGAAATTTTGTAAAAGTTGGAACAGATACTTGTGTAGCAGCAGGGGCTGCTACTTGTAGTAGTTCCTATCAACTTACATGGAGTGCTTTGGATAGTTCTTTTGTTTCTCGCCAATGTCAGGCTACGCTCTATGACCCTACGTTTACTAATGGACAATCTCGAACTGTAATCAATACTCTTTCTGGAGTGATTGGTTCTGCTACCTACACCTGTACAAATGGTCAGATTGCTATTCAGGGGACGGGAACTTGTGAACCTACCAGTGGTGGCAATGGTTCAAATCCCAATCCCAACCCTGGTCAAAATCCGGGTAATGGCTGTGCTTCCAGTACTTGCCCATCAGAGTATTGTAGTACTCAGACTTGCGTGGATGCTTGTGGTGCGACTATTTTGGGGAGTAAAAGCTGTGGTAGTGGAGGGAGTGGTGGTGGATCAGGGACTAGTCCAATGTGTAGTAATGCTTGTGCGGCTTCCACTTGTATTGGGAGTGTTTGTATGAATAATTGTGGCCTCCCAGTCCCTGGCGTAAAGGTTTGTTCTGGTGGCGGCTGTGTCCCTAGTAATTCTTGCGCGCCTACTTGGTGTACGTTTGAATACTGTCCTGATGGGTGTGGTGGACTTATACAGGGCACCAAGAGTTGTGATGGTCAGTTGTGTGTTCCAAATAATAGCTGTATTCTGACTACCCCAGTTGGTTCATACTGTACTAATAACTGTGGTCAACAGGTTCCTGGGTCAATGCGATCAGGAGGTAGTACACCAGCTACTCCATCACTTCCTCCATCTTCTTCTGCCCCACCTACCGCAGCTAATACCTCTAGTATATCTTCTATCCCTGTAATCACCTCTCCCGTCCTCTTCCAGAATCCACTCAAATTCAATAATCCTCACGATCTCCTTACTA